>NZ_JAIWOF010000087.1 GCF_020217025.1 Flavobacterium sp.
AAAAACAAGGGTATAAAATCAAAGAATTAAACTTTCAAGAAGGCGATGTCGCCGGAATTAAAACTGTAACCTTAGAATTTGAAGGCGATTTTGCTTTCGGATATTTAAAAGGTGAAAACGGTGTACATCGTTTAGTTAGAATTTCTCCTTTTGATAGTAATGCGAAACGCCATACTTCTTTTGCTTCGGTTTATGTGTATCCTTTGGTGGATGATTCTATTGAAGTTGAAATCAATCCCGCTGATATCGAAATCATTACTTCTCGTTCGAGTGGTGCTGGTGGACAAAACGTTAATAAAGTAGAAACAAAAGTACAATTGTTTCACAAACCAACTGGAATTCAAATTCAGTGTTCAGAAACTCGTTCGCAACAAGACAACCGCCAACGTGCGATGCAAATGTTGAAATCGCAGTTATACGAAATCGAATTAAACAAACGCTTAGCACAAAGAGCCGATATTGAAGCTGGAAAAATGAAAATTGAATGGGGATCGCAAATTCGAAATTATGTAATGCATCCTTATAAATTAGTAAAAGACGTTCGTTCTGGATATGAATCAAGTGACGTTGAAGGAATTATGAACGGTGATATCGATAATTTCCTAAAAGCCTATTTAATGATGATGGGGCAAAAAGAGGAATAATTCAGATAAATCAAATCTTATAAATCCGAATTTCTATTATTGAAATTCGGATTTTTTTATACAATATTTAAAAAAACTAAAATCTTTTTATATATTCGGCAAAACTAAACCCACCAAACCAACTAATGAAACAAATTTCAATCGAAGAAATCAACGAAGTATTAAAAGGAACGATCGTTGGTTTAATAACAACAAAAATTACAGCTCCAGAACAATTAGAAGTCGCTAAAGAAACTGAAATTTCATTTATTGGTAATAAAAAATATGAGAAATTATGGGCAACTTCTAAAGCAGGTGTTGCAGTTGTAAATGAAGATATTTCAATCGAACCAGGAGAAAACAGAGCGTTCATTAAAGTTAAAAATGCGGATTTAGCAATGTCTCAAGTTTTAGCACTTTTTGCTCCTCCTCCACCTGTTTTCAAAACCAATATTCATCCAACAGCAACAATTGACGAAACAGCTCAAATTGGCAATAATGTAAAAATTGGTGCAAATTGCTATGTCGGTCCAAATGTAACCATTGGAGAAAATACTATTTTATATTCAAATGTAACCGTTTTAGATGAATGTACTATTGGTAAAAACACAATCATTTGGTCAGGAGCTGTAGTTAGAGAACGTTGTCATATTGGAAATGATTGTATTATTCATCCAAACGCAACCATCGGTGCTGATGGATTTGGTTTTCGTCCAGATCCTGAAAAAGGATTGGTGAAAATTCCTCAAATTGGAAATGTAATTATTGGGAACAATGTAGAAATTGGTGCTAATACTTGTGTTGACAGAGGAAAATTCAGCTCAACTATTTTAGGAAATGGTTGTAAAATTGACAATTTAGTTCAAATTGGACACAATTCTAAATTAGGAATGTTTTGCATCTTAGCTGGAAATAGTGGCTTAGCTGGTTCAGTAACACTTGGAAATGGCGTAATTATTGGTGGAAGTGTTTCTATAAAAGACCATGTAACTATTGGTGATGGTGCTATGATTGGTGCCGGTTCAGGTGTAGCAGCAGATGTTGAGGCAGGTAAAACAATGTTAGGTTATCCTGCAATTGATGCTAAAGACGCACTTAGACAATGGGCAATTTTAAAAAGAATGGTAAACGATTCCAAAAAATAAACATTCGTTAAAAATTAAGACTAAATCCATCTAAAAAATATATTTTTCGGATGGATTTTGTATTTTAGCCAACCAATAAAACAACAAAACCCAAATGGACTTAAACTTTAATAAAAACGAAGATCATAACAAACTTTTACTTTCCGATTTAAAAAACCGTTTTGCCCAAGTGAAATTAGGTGGCGGACCAAAACGTATCGAAAAATTACATGCTGAAGGTAAAATGACAGCACGTGAACGCATCGATTATCTTTTAGACGAAAAAGCAAAAAGCATTGAAATTGGCGCTTTTGTTGGAGATGGCATGTATAAAGAACATGGCGGATGTCCTTCTGGAGGCGTAGTTGTAAAAATCGGATTTATTTCTGGAAAACAATGTATTGTGGTGGCTAATGACGCTACTGTAAAAGCAGGCGCTTGGTTCCCAATTACCGGAAAAAAGAACCTTCGTGCGCAAGAAATTGCGATGGAAAATCGCTTACCAATTATCTATTTAGTGGATTCGGCTGGTGTTTATTTACCAATGCAAGATGAAATTTTTCCAGACAAAGAACATTTCGGTCGTATTTTTAGGAATAATGCTATCATGAGCAGTATGGGAATTACTCAAATTGCCGCTGTAATGGGAAGTTGTGTAGCTGGTGGTGCTTATTTACCCATCATGAGCGATGAAGCCATGATTGTAGATAAAACCGGAAGTATTTTCTTAGCTGGAAGTTACTTAGTGAAAGCAGCCATTGGAGAAACAATTGATAACGAAACACTTGGTGGAGCAACAACACATTGCGAAATTTCGGGTGTTACGGATTATAAAGCTAAAGATGATAAAGATGCCTTAGACAGAATTAAAAGTATCGTAGGTAAAATTGGTGATTTCGATAAAGCAGGATACAATCGTGTAAAAGCAGAAAAACCAGCTTTGGAACCAAAAGATATTTACGGAATCTTACCAAAATCGAGAGCTGATCAATACGATATGTATGAAATCATCAAACGTTTGGTAGATAATTCAGAATTTGATGAATACAAAGGTGATTACGGAAAAACCTTAATCACAGCTTACGCTCGCATCGATGGTTGGGCGGTTGGAATTGTAGCTAATCAAAGAAAGATTGTAAAAAACGCTAAAGGCGAAATGCAATTTGGTGGAGCAATTTATTCGGATTCAGCTGATAAAGCAACACGTTTTATTGCCAATTGTAACCAAAAGAAAATTCCATTAGTATTTGTACAAGATGTTACCGGATTTATGGTAGGTTCCAAATCAGAACACGGAGGAATCATCAAAGATGGAGCCAAAATGGTGAATGCGATGGCAAATTCAGTTGTACCAAAATTCACTGTTATTGTCGGAAATTCATACGGAGCAGGAAACTATGCGATGTGTGGAAAAGCATATGATCCAAGATTAATCTTCGCTTGGCCAAGTGCCGAATTAGCAGTTATGGGCGGAACACAAGCGGCAAAAGTATTAGCACAAATTGAAGCTTCTTCTTTAAAAGCAAAAGGTGAAGTAATTGATGAAGTAAAAGAAAAAGAATTATTTGATAAAATCAAAGCAAGATACGACGAACAAGTTTCACCATACTACGCAGCTTCTCGTTTATGGACAGATGCTATCATTGATCCATTAGAAACCAGAAATTGGATTTCTATGGGAATTGAAGCAGCCAACCATGCTCCTATTGAAAAACAGTTTAATTTAGGTGTAATTCAAGTTTAATATGAGATATTTATTAGTAATAGTTTACTTATTTTCTATTAATTGTATTTCTCAAAAAAATGTAGATGAAGAAATAGATTCAAAACATTTTACTTTTAAAGACATACATGTTAATAGATTGATAATAAATGAACTAAACTCAGAACAACTTAATTTATTCAAGAATTATTTAAAATCAAACTTTAAGGAAGATTTGGATAGTCTTGGGTATGTTACCATTGTTTATTTACAACCTAAAAAAGATTGTTGGTATAATAATATTGCATATATCAATAATAAAAATTGGTTTAACCCAAAAAATATTGAACCTTACATGAATACTCGATTGTTGATTTCTCACTTTGACAAAAAAAAATCTAAGAATAGTGTTTGGGATAGAGAACAAATACTCTACAATATTTTTCCAAAGGAACCTGATGCTTGTGATTATATGTTAACTATTAATAAAAAAGGAGTATATATTTACAAACCAGGTCATTTTTACATTCCTTATGCAAATGCTTTTTACAACGAATTAAAAGTATATGAATAGAAATGCAAGCCTTTTTTCAATCCTTCAAAACCAATATTTCAGGTATTGCTACACCTGAGAAATTCACCTTTCCTTTTTATTATGAACCTCATGAATTAAGTAGGATTGCCGCAACTGAATTGCAATCGTATTTGGAAACGCAAACCGATTTTGAACATAACTTTGGTTTACAAGAAAATCAAGAAGGTTTGGTAATTGGAAAAATGTTTGGCGTTTTGGTTTGTCAAAATCAAGAAGGTGAACTTGGATATTTATGGGCTTTTTCGGGGAAATTGGCTGGTGTGAATCACCTTCCTTATTTTGTACCGACGATTTTTGATATGTTGCACGAAGATGGTTTTTTTAGAAAAGAAGAAGAAGTTTTGAATGCAATCAATCGTCAAATTGAAATTTTAGAAAATTCAGACGAACTTCAAAACAAGAAAAATCAATTAGACGTTACTAAAATAGAAGCTTTAACCGATATTCAAAATCAAAAAGATAAAATCAAAAGATTGAAGATAGAACGTGATGAAAAACGAATTTCATTTACCAATTTATCTTCATCTGAAATTGAACAATTAGAATTAGAACTTTCGGAAGAAAGCAAAAAAGAGAGCATTTTACTCAAAAAAATGACCAAATATTGGAATTTTCAAATCGAAAATGCTCAGAAAGAAGTCAATTTACTTTTAGATGAAATCAATCAATTAAAAGAAGAGCGCCGAATGAAATCGGGAGCTTTACAGCAAAAACTGTTCGCTGAATATTCGTTTTTGAACCAATTTGGAGAACGAAAAAGTATTGGTGAAATCTTTAATAATAATCCGCCAGCTGGTGCTGGAGAATGTGCTGCTCCCAAATTATTACATTACGCTTTCGAACATAATTTAAAACCTGTTGCTATGGCTGAATTTTGGTGGGGACAATCACCAAAATCAGAAATTAGAAAACACAAACAATTTTATCCGGCTTGTAAAAGTAAGTGCGAACCTATTTTGTTATCACACATGTTACAAGGTTTGGAAATGGAAGCAAATCCGTTTCAAGAAAATCCGGCGGAAGGAAAAAACATAGAAATTGTTTATGAAGATGACATTTTAGCTGTAGTTAATAAACCCGCAGAATTTCTATCTGTTCCTGGGAAAATTATTTCCGATTCGGTTTATCAAAGAGTCAAAGAATTATATCCAAACGCCACTGGACCATTAATTGTGCATCGTTTAGACATGTCGACATCAGGTTTAATGTTAATTGCTAAAGATGAAGAAACCTATGTAAAATTACAAAGTCAATTTATCAAACGAACAATTAAAAAGCGATATGTTGCTTTACTAGATGGAATTTTAGAAGCAAATGATGGTATTATCGATTTACCACTTCGAGTAGATTTAGATGATAGACCAAGACAATTGGTTTGCTACGAACACGGAAAGCCAGCGCAAACTAAATGGGAAAAGATTGAAGTTAAGAATAACCAAACTTTAGTGTACTTCTATCCTATTACGGGTAGAACACATCAATTACGAGTGCATGCTTCACACGAATTAGGTTTAAAAACTCCGATTGTAGGTGATGATTTGTATGGCTCAAAAGCTAATCGTTTGCATTTACATGCTGAAAGTTTAACTTTTATTCATCCTATTTCAAAAGAAGAACTCACTATAACTACCGCTGCAGAATTTTAAAATTCAGTTCTTTTTGTAACATTTTTTCCAATTCAAACTCTTATATTTAGATTTTGAAAATAATCCTTATGAAAAACAGTTTTTTAGTTGTATTAACCTTAATAGGAATCCAACAAATCAATGCTCAATTTACTCGTCGTGATTCACTTCAAGGAGGTTTACGTATCGAAAGAACATCATATGATGTAAAACGTTATGATTTAAATATCACAATAAATCCAGAACAAAAAAGTATTAAAGGTTTTAATGAAATTTCCTTTGAAGTGATGGTTCCAACTCAAAAAATTCAGTTGGATTTATTTGATAATATGAAAGTGGATTCGATTATTTGGAATACTAAAAAATTAAAATACGTTCGCGATAATGATGCCGTTTTCATTGATTTTCCAGAAAAATTAACTTCAAAATCGAATCATAAATTAAAATTTTATTATTCAGGAAATCCTAGAATTGCTAGAAATGCCCCTTGGGATGGTGGTTTTGTATTTTCAAAAGACAAAGCAGGAAAAGACTTTATAGCCGTAGCAGTGCAAGGAACTGGTGCTAGTTTGTGGTATCCAGTAAAAGATTCTCAAACTGACGAACCAGATAATGGTGCTTCCATTAAAGTTGCTGTTCCAAATGGATTGATGAATGTGTCTAACGGACGTTTTTTAGGCTCTCAAGACTTAAAAAATGGCTACACTCGATGGGATTGGGAAGTTAAAAACCCGATTAACAATTACACGATAACAGTAAATATTGCCGATTATGTTCATATTCAGGATAAAATGCCCGATTTGGATTTAGATTATTATGTTTTAAGAGAAAATGAAGCAAAAGCTCGCGAACATTTTATGGAAGTAAAACCAATGATGGAATGTTTTCAGTCGAAATTTGGTCGCTATCCGTTTTGGGAAGATGGTTATAAATTAGTAGAAACGCCGTATTTAGGTATGGAACATCAAAGTGCTGTTGCTTATGGGAATAAGTACAAAAAGGGCTACATGGGGTTTGACTTATCGGGTACCGGTGTTGGGATGTTTTTCGATTATATTACCATTCACGAAACAGGTCATGAATGGTTTGGAAATAGCATTACAAGTACTGATATTGCAGACATGTGGATTCATGAAGGTTTTACCACTTATTCTGAAACGGTATTTATTGAATGTATTAAAGGTTATGATGATGCCATGAAATACATTAACGGGCAAGCTAAAAACGTTAGAAACGATCGACCGATTATTGGTCAGTATGGGGTGAACAATGAAGGTTCTGGAGATATGTATTATAAGGGTGCATTGTTATTAAATACATTAAGACATATTGTTGCCGATGATGCAAAATGGTGGAAAATGTTATATGATTATTCCGAAACTTTCAAAAAGAAAATTATTACTTCAGATACTGTAATTGATTACTTTAACAAGGCTTCAGGTACAGATTTAACACCAATATTTAGACAGTATTTATATACAAATCAACTTCCTGTTTTTATCTATAAAATCAAAGGTGATTATCTATATTATTCATGGGATAATGTAAATGAAGACTTTAATATGCCTATTGATATTGGTTTTGAAGGGAAAAAAATTAGATTATTTCCAACAGCAAAAGAACAGAAAATCAAACTAAAAAAACTCAGTAAAAAGAGTTTCCAAATTTACGACAATCAGTTTTATGTTAAAATTAAAGAAGACAATTAGTCTTCTTTTTTTATTAATTTATGTTTTAATTAACGCATCTAAAAATCATACTGTTTTAATTTTCAGTAAATTAGCCTAGTGTAATTTTAATCCGTTTCTTTATGGCTAGAATTAGAGAATTAAACAAATGGGCTAATGCAAACACATGTATTCCGATAGATATTCTTAGAGTTTCATTAGGTGTTTTTTTACTTTTAAAAGGCGTTTCTTTTATTGTAGATAAAAAATATTTACATGACATTTTAAATTCAGTAGGAAGTTTCGGTAGCGAAATGTTACTTATTCATTATGTTGCAATGGCGCACATGGCAGGTGGAGTAATGATTATCATTGGCTTCTTGACTCGTTGGTCAATTTGGGTTCAGTTACCTATACTTTTAGGTGCTTTCGCAATAAACTTTATTGGTGTATTTAATCCATCAGATTTTGTTCAATCATTAATAGCTTTCGCTACTAGTGTATTTTTCATCTTCTTTGGCAGTGGAAAACATTCTGCAGATTATTATTTAAAAATGGAAGAATAACTACTTAAGGTTGTATAAAAATTTTAATATAGTACTTACATCATAACTTCATAATCCATTCATTTAAGTGTTATATTAGGCATAATTTATACAACCTTTATTTTTTTCAATGTTTGATTTCGATTCACTTTTTTTGTTTCTGTCTCTACAAATTCAGTAACAAACAAGACTTCTTTTGGTCTTTCAAATTTTTCTAAAGAATTAAAAATAGACGAATCAATGTCTCTTTTTTCACCTTCAAGAACTAGAACTACTTTTGAACCTAAAACAGCGTCAGGTTGACTAGTTATAAAAAATCTATTTTTAATTTTTGAAGCTAACTTTGTCTCTATTTGTTCAGGAAATAACTTAACTCCGCCACTATTAATCACATTATCGTAACGACCAATCCATTTGAATTGATTCTCATTTAGAATTTCAACAATATCATTAGTAATTACTTTTTCATCAGTAATACTTGGAACATCAATTACCAAACAATTTCTATCATCATCTGAAATGGAAACATGTTCTAAAACATTGAAATACGGATCTCCTATTTTTTTAGCAGCAATATGTGTTATGGTTTCGGTCATTCCATAAGTTTCATAAATATCTGATTTTATGTTCTTTAATTTTGAAGCTAAATCATCAGAAACTTTTGCTCCACCAATTATTATCTTTTTGAATTGATATAATTTATCTAAACTATTTTCCGCCTGAAGTGGAACAATAGCAACAAAGTCATAATTCTTATGAGGTAATAAATCATCTAGGTGCGAACTCGGAGCCATAATATCTAACTCTAAACCAAGGATCATGGCACGAACAATCATCATTTTTCCAGCAATATATTTAGCAGGCAAACACAGTAGCGCTTTATCTTGAGGATGCAAATTGAAAAAATTTCCTGTTGCAATAGCAGAATAAACCATTGATTGCTTCTTGATTGTAATAACTTTAGGCGCTCCTGTAGTTCCAGAAGTAATCAACTGAATTGTTTCTTTATCATCTAACCAATCCAATAAAAAAACACCTAAATCATTTTCATAATCTTTACCTTCTTTTATTAAAGTGTAAGCTAATTGATAAAGTGCTTCTTTATCAAAATGAAAATCATTAATTTTAAATCGATTGTGTATATTTTTATAATGTGGAATCATCTAAATCAATTTCTTTGTTGCCTTCTATTAATTTTCCTGTCAATTTTTCTCTCCAATTGTTCCAACCATAAACTTTAGAAAAAATTAAAAGTAAGATTGGAAATATTACAAAAACAGGTGTTAAAACATCAAAGCCAGCTGATGGTTCTGACAAATCTTTTAAAATAGAATTGGTTTGAAATGCTGTCCAATCTGCCGTTAGTAATAAAGCTCCAACCAAATTATTAGCTGCGTGAAATCCTAAAGCTAATTCAAGACCTTCGTCCATTAAAGTCATAATTCCTAGGAAAAATCCGGTTCCTATGTAGTAAATCATAATAATATAACCAATTTTTCCAACTTCTGGATTAGCAATGTGCATTAAACCAAACAACACAGATGTAATTATTAAAGGAATTAATCTGCTATTTGATGCTAAACCAATTCCTTGCATCATATGACCTCTAAAAAGATACTCTTCAAAACTCGTTTGCATTGGAACTAAAACAACGGCTAACATAAGAAAAATAAAAAATTTCTCAGGATTAAAATTCCAAACAAAATTCTCAGGTTGTGTAAAATAAAGCCCTAAAATCATTAAAGTAGTAATGCTTCCCCATAGGAAGAAAGAGAAAAAAACGCGTTTCCAATCGATTTTTGTTCTTGAAGTAGTCAAACTAGTTATCGATTGTCCTTGAACGAATTTCACCCAAAACAAAACAATCAATAATCCAAAAGCTAATGGTCCTACAAGTGCTACAAAAGTTAAATTTACACCTATCATTTTGATAGTCTGCTGAATAACTTCGTTAGTATCTACTCCATCAGACATTAAAAAATTAACAAGCATTAATAAAATGAATCCCAAAGGAATTGGTAAATAAGAAAATAAGTTAACTTTTTTAGATTTTAATTGTTCGATATACATATTTTTAAACGAATTAAGTTTGCTACTAAAGTACTATTTTTTATTTCTT
>NZ_JAIWOF010000096.1 GCF_020217025.1 Flavobacterium sp.
GCATTCCTTTATTTATTGGAGATGTTTTGTATGCGGTTTTGATTTATTTCGGATTTCGATTTTTAATTATGGATTCGAAAAAGGCAACTTCGCTCCTACTGAGTTTGCTTTTTTGTTTTGGTATTGAAATCTTACAATTGGTTCAAATTGATTGGTTACTAGCTATTAGAAAAACCACTTTAGGTCATTACATTTTGGGCGAAGGTTTCCTTTGGTTGGATTTATTTTGCTATATAATGGGAACTTTGATGGCTTTTCTAATAGATGAGAAACTTATTAAAACTCAAAACTTAAACTCGTAGTAACAAAAAAGTTATTGGATTTATTATCGAAGAAAATAGCTTCTTTAGAATCTAAATATCGTGCTTCGGTTCTTAATTTTACTTTTGAATTAGGCAAATAATCAAAGTTTAAGGAAGCTCCTGATGTTTTAAATGCATCAGAAGTAGCAATAATCACATTGTTTTCATCTTGATAATATTCCACTCGAACAGCGGTTTGCCATTTTGTATTTATCGAATATTGCGCAATCAAAACTGGACTCATCCAATACAAATGTTTATCATTTAAAGAAGAACTGTCTTGAATTCCGAAATCAAATCCTAAAATAGTGCGCCATTTTGAATTCCAAGTATTGTCCCAATATAAATTATTGAAATAACGCATTGCTAATTCGGTTCCATAGAATTCCTTTCCTATAAAAGTACTCCAATTCAATGTCGCTTTTTCAGAAGGTTTGTAAATAATTTGAGTCCCTAAAGCTGGAGCAACGTCTTTTTGTGGTTTGTTGATACGTTGCCAGCCATTCGTTACTAATCCCGAAAAACTCCATTTGTCATTTGGTTTGTAATTATACTTAACTCCTGTCATAAAATAAGGTGAATTTTCCGCTAAAATAGAACGTGTTAGAGTTAGATTAGAAGCCGTTGTTGCCGATTCAAATCCGATGTAACTTGGCATAATTCCGACTTCAATAGATGATTTTTTGTTGTCGTTTAAATACATTCCTACATAAGCTTCGCTTACTAATTTAATGTCTTCCGAAGCGTAATTATCCTCAACATACGTTCCTGCATGAATAGCAATTGAAGCATAAGTATTTCCGTATTGCAATTGCGTACGAATTAATCCATTGTTTACATTAAACTCATTGTGACGGTTGTAATTGTACATAAATGGAAGTTTAGTATCCGTTGTTGGATTACTAAAATCATACGCATAATACGTTTCTAAAAAACCAGAGACTTTAATTTTTAAGGAATCTTTTTCTTGAGCAAATGAAATTGCAGAAAAACCAATCATTAAAACCTTAATTATATTTTTCATCTATTTCTTTCTATTTAATGGAATATTTGTTGTTGGTTGATATACCATCGGAAGTTCTTCAACTACAACATCACTTTTATCTAAACCAAATGCCTTTGTATCTGAAATAGACATTCTTTTCAAGATAAAATAACTATTAATTAACCACCCTTCTTTTACAGAGAATTCATTTTCAACTGATAAAAATTTCTCTAAAATTACAAATTTAAAGTCAGGTTCTGCGTTGTATTTAGTTGAACCATCTGGTCGAGTATGTAAATTTAACTCATTTTGTTGCACTAAATCTTGAACGATTTTTTTGAAATACAATTCTACTTTTGGTTGAATTCTAAACCCAACATTTAAAACAATTTTTATTACTGTATCATCAATAATTTCATGAACTTCATAATCTAGTGTGAAAGGTTCATCGGTACGGTTAATGTGTAAAAACCAATATACATCAGCTCTTTTTGGTTTTTTTGAAAAAATTGATTTAATGATTTTCTCTTCAATTTGGTTAAGTTTATCCGCTTTTGATAGATAAATTAAATGCGTTGAATATTTTGGAATTGTATCATCGTTACTTAATTCTTCTAGTTTAAAAGCATGTTCTTTTATGTTTTCAAATTTTAAAAACTTATTATTGATTTTTCTTGAATAATACCAAACATACATCACCATAAATATGAACAACTCAAAGAATAAAAACATCCATCTTTCTTTGATTTTTACCACATTTGCAGCAAAAAATGAAAGTTCGATTACTGCAAAAACGAATAATATCAAGGCAATCCAACCGATTTTCATTTTCTCGATGTAAAACAAATAATACGACAATAAAAAGGTGGTCATCAACATCGCTACGGTTATAGAAAAACCATAAGCCGCTTCCATATGTTCGGAATTTTTAAAATACAAAATCATCAAAACACAGCCAATCCATAAAATTGTATTAACAGAAGGAATGTAAATTTGACCTTTCGTATTTGTTGGATTTTTCAAAGCAACTCTTGGCCAAAAATTAAGGGAAATTGCTTCATTAATTAAGGTAAAAGAACCACTAATCAAAGCTTGAGACGCAATAATGGCTGCCATTGTAGCGATAATGATACCAAAAATTAAAAACCATTGAGGCATAATCGAATAAAACGGATTTCTACCCTCAAGAAATTGACTTCCTTGTGTCATTATCCATGCGCCTTGACCTAAATAATTAACGACTAAAGCTGTTTTTACAAAAACCCATGTGATTCGTATATTGTCTCTTCCACAATGTCCTAAATCTGAATACAATGCTTCTGCTCCTGTGGTACAAAGAAATACGGCTCCAAGTAACCAAAAACCATGTGGATATTCAACTAATAATCGATAAGCATACATTGGATTTAAAGCTTCTAAAATTTCTGGATGAATAACAATTTGTGAAATTCCCAAAACTAATAACATCGAAAACCAAACTACCATGGCTGGGCCAAAAAAGAAACCTACTTTTTGAGTTCCAAATCTTTGAAACAAAAACAAACCAGATAAAATAGCTGTAACAATAGGAACTGTAGGCAAACTCGGTATAAGAACTTCCAAACCTTCTACAGCAGATGCTACCGAAATAGGTGGTGTTATAATACCATCCGCTAAAAGTGTGGTAGCGCCTAAAATAGTTGGAATCACTAATTTTCCTTTCCCAAAACGTTTAATCAAAGCATATAATGAAAAAACACCGCCTTCACCATGATTATCAGCTCTTAATGTCAATATAATATATTTAAAAGTCGTTTGAAATGTCAATGTCCAAAAAACACAAGAAATTCCTCCATATACAAGCATTTTGGATATTTCTCTATCTCCTACAATTGCTTTCATTACATATAGTGGACTCGTTCCTATATCTCCATAAATGATTCCTAATGCTACTAAAAGTGTTGCTGCTGTTACTTTTTGATAATTTGAATTACTCATTTTTTTATTGTATTTATATTTTTAATAAAGTGTGCTGCATAATACATTCCTAATTTTTCAGCTACTAAACTCAAATCATTGAGTTGGTTTTCTAAAGCGTCTTCTCGTTGTGGACATTGATTAATTTTGATGAATTCTCGAAGCCAACAATCTGAATTTGAATTAGGTTGCCTTGGATTAATTGCGTTATTTAAAGACAAACTATCGCTGTTGCTTGGCACATTAGCTGTGTTGCTGTCTGAATTTTCCATATGTAATGATTTTTATGTCAGAATAAATCGATAACCAATTCCGCTTTCGGTGAGAATCATTTCGGGATGATTGGCATCTTTCTCAATTTTCTTTCTTAATTGTGCTACAAACACTCGTAGATATTGGGTTTGGTCGCTATAACTTTTTCCCCAGATTTCCTTTAATAAGTATTGATGTGTTAATACTTTTCCTTCGTTTTTTGCCAAAATGGCTAATAAATTAAACTCGGTTTGTGTTAGTTTAACTTCTTCGTTATTCACTTTTACAATTCGCCCTATCAAATCAATTGAAAAATTAGTAGAACTAATTATTGGTTCTGAAGCTTCTTTGATGTGATTTCTCATATGAGAACGCACTCTTGCTAATAATTCCTGTGTTCTAAAAGGCTTTATCAAATAATCATTAGCTCCATTATCCAACGCTTTTACAATTTCTGATTCTTCACTTTTAACCGATAAAATCATGATTGGGTTTAAATACCATTCGCGCAATTGTTTCAGTACTTTTTGTCCGTCAACATCAGGCAAACCGAGGTCAAGCATAATCAAATCGGGTTGAAAGGTTGCAGCAAAACGAATCCCTTCTAAAGCATTCTCGGCTAGTTTTACCTCAAAATCATTTGTACTTAAAGTAATTTCTAAAAGTTTTCTGATTTGCGATTCATCATCTATGACTAAAATTCGACACTTATTCATTTTCTGTCGGATTAAATTTTGAAACTTCGGTTTTAATTTTGATTATGAATTTGGCTCCACCTTCTACTCTATTTTCTAATGATACAGTTCCGTTTTGCGCTTCAACGAAACCTTTTACAATTGATAATCCCAAACCAGAACCGCCTGGTCGCGAATTTTTGAGTCGGTAAAATTTATCAAAAACAAGAGCAATTTCATCTTCAGGAAATCCATTTCCTTCATCTAAAATTATAATTTGTAATGTATCTTCTGTAAATGATAAATCGATATTTATAGTGCTTTTTGGTGGCGTGTAAATTATGGCATTGTTTAATAAATTATAAATTACATGCTCTGTTAAACCATAATCCAATTTAAAAAGTGGTAAACTTTGGGGAACAGTAACTATTATTTTTTGCGAATACGATTTAATTTTTAAAGCTCTAATTACCTCATAAACAATTTCATTTACATCAACCCAATCCATTTTTGGAACTATAACGCCCGATTCTAATCGCGACATGTTCAATAAATTTTCAACCTGATTATTCAATCTCAAAGAAGCAATCGAAATTTCTTCCAATAATTTTTCCTTTTGACTTTCAGTCATAATTGCATTGCTTTGAAGCGCATCGGTTGAACCAATAATGGCAGCAATAGGTGTTTTTAATTCGTGCGATAAACTATCTAAAAGGGTATTGTAGAGTTTTATGGATTTCAATTTCGACTCTTTTTCATTTGCAATTCGTTCAATCTGTCTTATTTTAAAGGTTAAAACAGCATTAATCAAAGCAATTACAAAGTACATGAAAAACATGAATTGGTCTTCTGTATTTCCGATATGAAATGTAAAATAAGGCTTTATAAAAAAGAAATTCCAAATTAAAGCACTCAAAACTGCAGCTAATAATGTGGGAACAATTCTATAAAACATGGCTACAAAAGAAACCGTAACCAAAAGAATAAAAGCAATAACCTTATAACCAATAATATCTTTAAATGCAAAGCAAACAAGCGAAACCAGCATCACTAATATTATGCTGAAAACATATTGATTATTAAGATTTGATGTTCTACTAAACACGCTTTAAAACTTTACCATTGAATTACTTGGCAAAGATAAGTTGGGTTTTATAAATAGCGTATAAAAGAAAAGCTAATAAGTATAAAGATTTTATAAAGATTTCTTTCTTCTAGTATCAATTAAATGAATAATTTGCCATTTTCCGTTGTCGTTGTACAAGGTAAAAGCGTTGGCACCAATATGACTTAGCTTATCATTTACATAAAATTCATACGGAGTCCACACGTGTGCTAAGTTGCCATCAATTTCTACTTTATAATCAAGTAATTTTTCGAATATTTTCAAATTTGAAGGAATAGTAGCTATTGAATTTAAAAATTCATCAAACTCTTCATCAATGAGTTTGTTACCTTCTTTTGTGTTAGCAATTGTTCTCATTACAATTTCAGGATGACACAATTGTTTAAGAGCAGTTGTGTCTTTATCATGAAAAGCAATAAAAAAATCATCCACCACTTTTTTTGGATTTGTATCTTGCGCAAAAAGAGAACTAGTTATTCCAAGAAGAAACAGAAAAAACAATGATTTCATTCTAATATTTTAATGCATTAGTAGCACTTGAATCAAATATGTTACAATACCAGCAACATAACCCGCAATAGCTAAAGGAGTTATTTTTTTCAAATACCACATGAAAGTAATTTTTTCCTTTTCCATAACAGCAATTCCTGCGGCCGAACCAATTACTAACATACTTCCACCTGTTCCTGCACAAAGAGCTATAAATTCCCATAAAGTGTGATCCATTGGATACTCTGCTAATGAGAACATACCTTGTGTTGCTGCTACTAAACTTCCGTTATCTACAATTGAAGATAGAACTCCAATAGCAACAATCATAGAATCTGTATTTGGTAAGTTTGTAATTAAAATGTTTGCTAATTCTCTTAAAACTCCTACTTCTTGCAAAGCAAATACCATTAATAAAATTCCCATGAAATAAAGTATTGAACTAATATCAACTTTCGTTAACGCGTACGCTACTGAGAATTTATCTTTTTCATCTTGTGTTTTATTTCTATGATACATTATTGAAACTAAAGAAACCATTGATAATGAAATTAAAACTCCAATAAATGGTGGTAATCCTGTTAATGTTTTAATTACTGGAACCATTACTAATCCTACTACACCAGCTATAAAAACACTCATACTCCCTCGCATTTTTTCTTCTTGACGCACTTGAGCCATGGATACCTGTGCTCTCAAAACTGCAAAACCTTTCATTCTAAAACTAGCTATCAATACAGGCACTAACAATACCATAATAGATGGCAAAATCAATGCTTTCACAATTCCAAAAGAACTTACTTGTCCGCCTATCCATAATAAAGTTGTGGTAACGTCTCCTATTGGACTAAAAGCTCCTCCAGCATTAGCTGCGATTACAACGATTCCTGTCAATACCATTCTGATTTCGCCTTTTGGCATTAACTTTCTTAGTAAAGTTACCATAATAATTGCTGTAGCTAAATTGTCTAATAAAGCCGAAAGAATAAAGGTTATAAAGGCAACTATCCAAAGTAATTTTAACACAGAGGTTGTTCTAATTCTACTAGTAATAACGGTAAAACCTTTGTGAATATCAATTAATTCAACAATTGTCATAGCTCCCATTAAAAATATAAGTAAGCCTGAAATCTCACCAAAATATTCCATTAACTTTTCAGTTACTAAATGTTGATCATCATGACTAAATATGGCTATGACAACCCAACAAATTGTTCCAGTAAGTAAAGCAGTAATTGTTTTATTTATTCGTATGGGAGATTCGAGAATAACCGATAAGTAACCTAGAATTGCGACAGCAAGTAATATAGATATCATTTTAGCATTGTTTTTAAACGCCCCTAAATTAAAACATTAATTTAACATAAATTTAATATTTGAGAAATATTTTTTCAAAATCTAAAAAGAAAATAACATTTACTACCTTTGTGTTTTAAATACAAAAAACATGTCAGTAGCGAAGAAAGATTACAAAAGAATTACAACAAGAACTTTGATTGATATGAAAGAAAATGGAGAAAAAATCTCCATGCTAACTTCATATGATTTTACAATGGCTAAAATTGTAGATTCTGCAGGTGTAGATGTTATTTTAGTTGGTGATTCAGCAAGTAATGTTATGGCGGGACATGAAACAACACTTCCAATTACACTTGACCAAATGATTTATCACGCATCGAGTGTGGTTAGAGCTTGCGAAAGAGCTTTGGTCGTGGTTGATTTACCATTCGGAAGTTATCAATCGGATTCTAAAGAAGCCTTACGCTCTGCAATACGAATTATGAAAGAAAGTGGTGGGCATGCGGTAAAATTAGAAGGTGGAAGTGAAATTAAAGATTCAATCAAAAAGATATTAAACGCTGGAATTCCTGTAATGGGACATTTAGGATTAACGCCACAATCTATTTATAAATTCGGAACTTATACCGTTAGAGCTAAAGAAGAAGCGGAAGCTGAAAAATTAATCGAAGATGCAAAAATGTTAGAGCGTTTAGGTTGTTTTTCATTAGTATTAGAAAAAATTCCAGCAGCTCTAGCTGAAAAAGTGGCTAAAAGTATTTCTATCCCTGTAATTGGAATTGGTGCTGGTGGTGGTGTTGATGGTCAAGTCTTAGTAATTCACGATATGTTAGGAATGAATAACGAATTCAGTCCGAGATTTTTACGCCGTTATTTGAATTTATACGAACAAATGACGCAAGCTATTGGTCAATATGTAACCGATGTGAAATCGCAAGATTTTCCTAATGCTAACGAACAATATTAATTGTGTCTAACAAAGAAATTTCTACAAAAGACAACCTACAAATCCTTCACGAAGACAATCATATCATTGTCATCAATAAACGTGTAGGTGATATTGTTCAAGGAGATAAAACGGGTGACAAACCACTTTCTGATGTAGTAAAAGAATACATTAAAGAAAAATACAATAAACCTGGAGATGTTTTTTTAGGAGTCGTGCATCGTTTAGACAGACCAACAACTGGAATTGTGGTTTTTGCGAAAACGTCAAAAGCACTAACGCGTTTAAACGAAACGTTTAAAAATAGAGAAACGCAAAAAACCTATTGGGCAGTTGTGAAAAATTGTCCTCCAAAAGAAAAAGACACATTAGTACATTTCTTAAAAAGAAATACTAAAAATAATACTTCAAAAGCACTTTTAAAAGAAGTTCCCGAAAGTAAAAAAGCAAGTTTAAGTTATCAAATCATCAAAAAATTGGATAACTATTTTGTTTTGGAAATTGATCTACACACGGGAAGACATCATCAAATTAGAGCGCAATTACAAGCTATAGGATGCCCAATAAAAGGTGATTTAAAATATGGTTTTGACCGAAGTAATTCTGATGGAGGGATTCATCTGCATGCTAGAAAGTTAGTTCTAACACACCCGGTTTCAAAAGAAATCATTACTTTTAATGCAATAACACCAAAAGACAATATCTGGAACTCAATTTAATTATTTTAATCTATGAAAAATTTAATTCTTTCTCTAACATTAATTACAACTTGTTACTCCTATTCTCAAGAACACTTTAGTGGAATTTCAACTTCAAAAAGAGGAGGTTTATTAAATGCTAATAACAATCCAGCAGAATTGGTAAATATGAATTCTAAATATGAAGTTAATGCATTCAATTTTTCTATTGGAATGGCAAATAATAAATTAACTTTTAGTGATTTAGTTAGTGGGGATAATTTAGAAAATAAGATTTTTGAAGGAAATGATGTTGTTAACTTAAGATTGGATACTCAAATGTTAGGCCCTTCATTTGCTTTTAAATACCAAAAATGGGGATTTGGAATTACTTCAGTTGCTAATGTTAAAGCCAATGTTATAAACTTAGATTCTAAATTAGGTGATGCAATTCAGAATGGAGAGTTAAGTAATATTTTTTCTCAAACCGTAATTTCATCAAATGACAATCAAAGATTAAACGCAACTACTTGGGGAGAAATTGATTTAACAATTGCTAGAAATTTAATTGATCTTCCAAAACACAAACTTAATGTTGGAACTAATTTACGTTTGTTATTTCCAGGAGCTTATGCTAACTTTTCTGCAACAAACCTAAATGGTACAATCGTAAATAATTTTGGAGATATCTCTTTGGTAAATGCTTCTGCTAACATTAATATTGCTTACGCAGGAGTTTTAGCAAATAACTATAACGATCAAGGAAACTACAATGAATTTTTCTCTCAAGGAATCAATGGTTTTGCAGCAGATATTGCCGTTAACTATAGATGGAAAGACGAAAATGATGCTAATAGTTATCGATTAAACACTGGACTTTCAATTAAAAACATTGGTTCAATGACTTTTAAATCTGATAATAACTTAAGTAAAAACTATATTTTAAATGTCGATAATCTAGAAAGTTTAGATTTGAATCAATTTGACAATGCAGAAAGTTTATCTGAAATTGAAGCTATTTTAAACGATCCTGCAAATGCGGCGTATTTTCAATCGACATCAAGTACTGCTGACTATACTGTGAAATTACCAACCGTAATTAATGCTTATGCCGATCTTCGTTTAACAAAAAAATGGTTTGTAACGGGAAGTATCAATCAAAAAGTTAGCGATGATAGCAAAAGTGATTTTATCACAACGCAAAATTCATATACTTTAATTCCAAGATTTTCAGCTAAATGGTTTGAAGCTTATGCGCCTTTAGCATCAAATGAAATTTCAGGATTTACAAGTG
>NZ_JAIWOF010000097.1 GCF_020217025.1 Flavobacterium sp.
GAATTGGTTTTAGATTAGCTGGATTTTTCATAGGATCAAACAGTGTATTTACAGCTTTAGCTGATAGCGGAAAACAAGCCGATTTATATTTAGGAGTTCGTTTCGGATTTTAATAATTTAAAAAATATTTCTTATGAAATGGATAGGCAGACGTCAAAGTGACAACGTAGAAGATAGAAGAGGAATGTCAGGCGGAGGAAAAGTAGTTGCTGGTGGAGGTGCCATTGCAATTGTCTTTTTTCTTGTAAAAATGTTTTTTCCAGAAGCAGCACCGTTTGTCGATACCATTCAACAAAGTCAAGGTACTCAACAAACAGAGCAAGTTGAACAAAGAGAACTTACTCCAGAAGAAAAAGAAATGGGCGAATTCGTTTCAACCGTTTTTGCTGACACAGAAGATATTTGGACTAAAATATTTGAAGAAAATAATTTAGGAACTTACGAACAACCAAAGATGGTTTTATTTACAGGTTCAGTTGAAACTGCTTGTGGTGGTGCAAGTTCAGCTTCAGGACCGTTTTATTGTCCAGGCGACCATAAAGTATATATGGATTTAGCTTTTTTTGAGGAGCTAAAAACTCGTTTTGGAGCTAAAGGTGGTGATTTTGCAATAGCTTATGTAATTGCTCATGAAGTGGGGCATCATGTTCAAACTTTACTTGGAACTTCTGGGAAAGTAAGACAATTACAACAAGGAAAAAGCGAAGCTGAAGCCAATAAATTATCCGTTTGTTTAGAATTACAAGCCGATTTTTATGGTGGATTATGGGCACATTACAACCAAAAATATTTAGAAGAAGGTGATATTGATGAAGCATTAAGTGCAGCTCATGCTGTAGGTGATGATGCAATTCAAAGTAAAATGCAAGGGCATGTTGTACCTGATTCTTTCACACATGGTTCTTCTGAACAACGAATGAAATGGTTTATGAAAGGCTTTAAATCGGGCGATATTCGATTAGGCGATACTTTTGCCGAAGAACTTTAATTGTGTTGAAAATTGAAGCACCCGAATCTGATTATTTATATATTCAAGATTCTCAAATACCAAATGCTGGAAAAGGTTTGTTTACAGCAATTGATATCTATCCAAATGAAATTATATCACTTTTTAAAGGAGAAATTTTAATCGATGAAGAAGCTCAAAAAAGAGTTTCTGAAGGAAATGACCGCTATTTCATTAACATGTTAGATGGTTCCCTACTAGATTCTATGAATGTAGATTGCTTTGCTAAATATGCTAATGATGCCGAAGCTTTCTCTAAATCAGCATTCAAAAACAATTCCAAGATAACATTAGACGATGATGATAATGTTTGCATCGTAGCTACAAAGAAAATCAAATCCCAACAAGAGATTTTTTGTAGCTATGGAGCAAAATATTGGAAAAAACATAAATAATTCAAATCTGTATCCATCATATTTATTTTTTTTGTAATTTTGTTTAACTTTTTTAATTAAATTTTAAACAAAATGAATGTTTCATCCAAAAAAGACTTCACCGATATTGAAATTGACAGAATAATTGAAATGGCTTGGGAAGACAGAACTCCTTTTGATGCTATAAAATTTCAATTTGGTTTGAGTGAAGCAGATGTTAAGGCTTTAATGAAAAAAGAACTCAAATTCAGCAGTTATAAATTGTGGAGAAATAGAGTTGAAAATTGCAAAACAAAACATTTAGCCAAACGAGTTGAAGGCATTGATAGATTCAAATGCAAACTTCAAAGAGCTATTACTAACAACAAAATTTCAAAAAGATAAGATGAAAAGCAAAATTCCTGATAATGTAGTTTTTTCAGAAGAAAACGGATATAATGCTAATGTTCTCGCTTATCCTACGAGTGTTGGCGCGCCAGCAATTAAATTGGATAACGTTGTGGATTGGAAAAATATTGGTATTAGAAACGTAAACAAAGAATTTGAAAGCAAGTTTAACGAACTCAAAGCCGAGTATGAAAAATTAATGCAAGAATACGAATGGAATGAAATTTTATACAATGCCAAATATTCGTTTGAACCTATAATTGGAGAAACTTATCATTTGTATTTAGCTAAAGATGGTTCTAATTTTCTTTCATTAATTCATCCAAATCATTGGAATAAAGAACATATTGGTTCTTTTAAACTCAATAGTAACAAAAAATGGATTCAAATAGATTCCAAACAAGATATTTTTTAAATTATTGAATTCTTCTAATTGCTTCTAGAAGAATTCAATAATTACTATTTAACTAACCTAGCCACCCTTCCCTATCCAAACTTCTATACTGAATCGCTTCTGCAATATGATGGGATTGAATAGACTGAGAATTCTCTAAATCGGCAATCGTTCTTGAAACTTTTAAAATTCTATCGTAAGCTCTTGCAGATAAATTTAATCGTTCCATCGCTGTTTTTAATAACTTCAACGAAACCTCATCTAAAACACAAAATTCACGAATTAGTTTGCTACTCATTTGCGCATTGTAATGAATATGTTCAAAATTTTCAAAGCGTTGAGATTGAATTTGTCGAGCTTTCGTAACACGTTCTCTAATCGCTACACTACTTTCTGCTTTTCGAGTCTCAGTTAGTTTTTCAAACGGAACTGGAGTAACTTCAATATGAATATCAATTCGATCTAACAATGGTCCCGAAATCTTGCTCAAATAGCGCTGCATTTCTTGTGGAGTAGAACTCACAGGCGCATTCGGATCATTAAAATAACCGCCAGGGCTCGGATTCATACTCGCTACCAACATAAAAGAGGATGGATATGTAATTGTAAATTTGGCTCTCGAAATCGTGACTTCCCTATCTTCTAAAGGTTGACGCATTACTTCTAAAACTTCTCGTTTAAATTCGGGTAATTCGTCTAAAAATAAAACACCGTTATGTGCCAAAGAAATTTCACCTGGTTGTGGATAACTTCCACCTCCAACTAGAGAAACAGAGCTCGCTGTGTGATGTGGACTTCTAAAGGGACGCTGCGCCATCAAACCCACATCTTTTGTTTTTCCTGCAACGGAATGAATTTTAGTAGTTTCCAACGCTTCTCGCATGGTCATTGGAGGTAAAATACTAGGTAATCGTTTTGCCAACATGGTTTTTCCTGAACCTGGCGGACCAATTAAAATAATATTATGACCACCAGCCGCCGCAATTTCCATACAACGTTTAATTCCTTCCTGACCTTTGACATCAGCAAAATCGTGTTCTGGAAAGTTTAGAGTTTTTGAAAATTCTTCGGTTGTATCAATTCTTGTGGGTTCTAAATTTCCTTTTCCTTCAAAAAATTCGATTACTTCGGTAACGTTAGAAACTCCGTAAACATCCAAATCTTCAACAATAGCAGCTTCTTTGACATTTTGAATGGGAATAATCACACCTTTAAAACCTTCTTCTTTGGCTTTAATAGCGATCGACAACGCTCCTTTTATAGGTTGCAAAGTGCCATCGAGCGATAATTCGCCCATGATGATGTAATTTTCGATTTCTTTTGAGGTGATTTGGGAAGAAGCTGCTAAGATTCCAACTGCAATGGTTAAATCGTAGGCAGAACCTTCTTTTCGTAAATCGGCAGGCGCCATATTTACAATGATTTTTTTACCAGGAAATTGATAGGAATTGTTTTTAAGTGCAGCAGCAATTCGAAAACTGCTCTCTTTTATGGCCGAATCGGGAAGTCCAACTAAATGATAACCGATTCCTTTTTCTGTGTTTACTTCTACTGTGATTGTAGTGGCCTCAACGCCAAAAACGGCGCTTCCGAATACTTTTACTAACATGGCTTATACTATTTAAATGGCTTATATAGATACAAATATAGAAAAGTTTTTGAAATAAAAAATCCCGATTGCTCGGGATTTGATTTATTTTTTGAATTTTGAAATGCCTTCTTTTAACCAAGATTTGTATTCCTCAACATTAGGTGTATAGCCTACTGGTTTAGAAATATCTTTACCTTCAGCATCTAAAACTACATAATAAGGTTGGGCATTAATGTTATATCGTTCAATTTGATATTCTCTCCACTTTTTCCCAATGGTAGTCACTTCACTTCCTGATTTAGAAACGTATTGTTCTTCTTTTGGTAATTCACGTTGGTCATCACCATAAAGAGAAATTAAGACAATTTCATTTTTTAAAATTTTCAATATTTCTGCATCAGACCATACATTTTCTTCCATTTTTCTACAATTCGCACATGCATGTCCGGTGAAATCTAATAAAACTGGTTTGTTTACTTTTTTTGCATACGCTAAGCCTTCTTCATAATCATGAAATGCCGTTATTCCTAATGGTCCAATATGCGCATTTTCTGGTAAAGCAGATTCAGAAGAAACTCCAGAACTTACTGTATTTTGATAACCAACTCCATACGGACTTTCACTGTAAGTCATTGGTGGTGTGAATCCGCTCAATATTTTTAGTGGCGCTCCCCATAAACCTGGAATTAAGTAAATAGTGAATGTAGTAACAAATAAAGCTATGAATAATCTACCTACAGAAATATGTGTCATTGGACTATCGTGAGGCAAGATTAATTTTCCGAAAAGATATAACGCCCAAGCTCCAAAAACAGCTATCCAAATTGCTAAAAAGACTTCTCTTTCTAATAAATGTGTTTGTAAAACTAAATCGGCATTAGATAAAAACTTGAAAGCAAAAGCCAATTCTAAGAATCCTAATGAAACTTTAACCGTATTTAACCATCCACCTGATTTTGGTAAAGAATTCATCCAACCTGGGAACATAGCAAACAACATAAAAGGTAATGCAATGGCAGATGAGAATCCTAACATTCCAACTATTGGTCCTATTCCACCTTGTCTTGCTGATTCTCCTAATAATGATCCTACAATTGGTCCAGTACATGAAAAAGATACAACAGCTAAGGCTAACGCCATGAAGAAGATTCCGATGATTCCACCTCTATCGGCTTGTCTGTCGATTTTATTTAAAAATGAATTAGGTAAAACGATTTCAAATGCTCCTAAAAATGAAGCAGCAAAAACGATTAGAATAACAAAAAATATCAAGTTAAACCAAACATTAGTCGATAACGCATTTAATGAATCAATTCCAAAAAGTGCCGTAATTATCATTCCTAAACCAACATAAATAACAATAATAGAAATCCCATAAATAAAAGCATTACGAATTCCTGCCGCTTTAGTTTTACTTTGTTTGGTGAAGAAACTTACTGTCATTGGTATCATTGGGAATACACAAGGCGTAAGTAAAGCTGCAAAGCCGCCTAAGAAGGCTAAAATGAAAATTCCCCATAAGCTTTTCTCTTCTTCGTTTGAAGTTGAAGTCGGAACAATTTCTTTTGTAGCTTTTTCAGAATCAGTAGTTGTAATCGATGTTGTATCGGTACTAACAGAAGTTGTATCATTTGAAACTATATTTGTTGATGTAACTTCTTCTACCTTAATTTCTGGTAATTTAAACGTAAATGTAGCATCTTGCTGAATACATTGCTCTTTACAAACTTGGTATTCTACATAAACTTTTACCTCTTTTACTTTTGGATTGGTAACTTTAATGATTTGCTTGAACTGAGCCGTTTTTGCAAAATAATATTCGTCTACTTCAAAAATATCGTTGTATACTTTTTTGTATGGACTTTCTTTGGTTTTCCCAACTAAATCGAAGTTCCCTTTTGAGTTTTTATAATCAAAAACCGTTGGAAGTGGTCCGTTTTCTGGTGTAAATTGCGAATACATATGCCACTCATTTTCGATAGTAGCATCCATAACCAATTCAAATTCGGTAGCCGATTTTTGAACGACTTTAGTTTTCCATTGTACCGGATTTATAATTTGTGCATTTCCAAAAAATCCAAAAATTAAGGCGATTAAGGCAAAATATTTTCTCATTCTTCTAATACGATTTTTATACTGTTTTGTGTTGTTTCATTACTTGTAAATCGATTATCTACTCGTTTTCCAATTACCCAAACAATTTGGTCTTGCGAACATAATAACCACTGATTTTCTTTATCTAAAAGCGAATATTTTTCATCTTTGAAATATTTACTCAATTTCTTTTTCCCATTCATTCCTGATGGATAAAAATAATCTCCTTCTTGCCTTTTTCTAATAGTAAGCGGAAATTTGAGTTTACTTTCATCTACAAATATACAATTCGAATGTGTTTCAAAAATGTTAACTCCTTTATAAAACCTAAGTTTTAAGGGAATATTAACTTTACTATCTAACGATTCAATAATAAAAATTGCTGAATTATTTGATGATTTTCTTTCAAAAAGGATTAATTTTTCTCGGTCTTTCAACAAAACATGCGTTTCTGAAAATACTTGTTTTCCTGATTGTGCTTCCACCAAATCATAAATATCATTCCAGGCCGAAAATCCATATGCTTTTAACCATTGATACAAATACGCTTTGTAATTTTTGAATTGAAGCAATGATATTAAATGAATTTCTAATTGATTTTCTTTTACTTCAACAACTTTTTCATAAACCAATTTAGAAGCGTCATTAACTAAACTTTCTACTTGTTGCAAATGATCTAAGGTATTTTGAAACGAATCTAAAAATCCAGTATTCAATTCTTTTAAAATGGGAACAATGTCGTGACGCAGTTTATTTCGGAAATATTTATCCGAAGCATTACTCGAATCTTCTCGCCATTGAATTTTATTTTCTAACGCATAATTCTCAATTTCCAAACGAGAAAAAGGCAACAACGGACGAATAATGTTTCCATTTTGAGCTGGAATTCCCGTCAAACCTTCTAAGCCAGTTCCTCTGGTGAAATTGATTAAAAATGTTTCCACACTGTCATCTAAATGATGCGCTGTTAAAACATAATCAAATCCAAGTGAAATAATTTCTTGAAACCAATCATAACGCAACTTTCGAGCGGCTAATTGAATAGAAAGTTTGTTTTCATTAGCAAATTCGAATGTATCAAACGTCTCAATAAAATATGGAATATACCTATCTTGACAAATTTCCCTGACCAACATTTCATCTCCATAACTCTCTTTTCCACGCAATTGAAAATTACAATGTACAACGCAAATATCAAACCTCATCTTATAAAACAAATCCAATAAAACCATACTATCAATTCCACCACTAACCGCTAAGAGCAATTTCTTGTCTTTTAGTTCTGGGAAATTTGTAGTTATATGACTTTGAAATTTTGTAAGCATGAACAAAAGTAATTAGTAATAAGGGATTAGGGATTAGTTATCTGATAATTTATTGATTAGCGAATTTAGCATTTTTTCAATTTCAATAGACAATTCATTAATTTCTTTACAATCTTCTTTGGAGATAAAATTTAGATTAATAGCAATTTCTATTTGAGTTTGACATTCAAATAAAGAACCTCTTGCTATTTGTAAAAATCTTGAGTAATCTTTTTTATAATTTCTGCCATAACCTTCAGCTATATTTGAAGGAATAGCAACTGAACTTCTCCTAATTTGTGAAATCAATCCAAATTTTTCACTTTCAGGAATTTTTGATGTTAGAGAATAAACTAAGGTAACCCAACTCATTGATTTTTGCCAAACTATTAAATCTCTATAACTTTTCATATCTTATTGTTTTTAACTTTTCCCTAATCCCTTATAACTTTTCCCTAGCTTAAAACTTCAAACATCGCTTTTGCCTTCAACAAACATTCTTCATATTCATTTTCTGGAATGGCTTGAGAAGTTATGGCACTTCCAACGGAAAAAGACAAATACTGATTTTGGGAATTGTACAAAATACTTCTAATCACGACATTAAAATCGAAATCGCCGTTTGGAGTAAAATAACCTACTGCTCCACTGTATAATCCGCGTTTGGTTTCTTCTAATGCTTCAATAATTTGCATAGCCGAAATCTTTGGTGCTCCTGTCATGCTTCCCATTGGAAAAGTGGTTCTCAGAATTTCGATGGGCGAAGTCGTATTTTCTACTTCGGAAACAATGGTCGAAATCATTTGATGGACTTGCTTGAACGTGTAAATTTGGCACAATTCTTCTACTTGAACGCTTCCTTTTGTGGCGGTGTGCGATAAATCGTTGCGGACTAAATCGACAATCATGATGTTTTCTGAACGCTCTTTTTCGTTTAAACTTAAATCAGATTTCAATTGTTCATCTTGTTCTAAGTCGAAGCTTCTTCTTGCCGTTCCTTTTATAGGTTGGGAAATGACTTTTAAACCTTCTTTTCGCAAATAACGTTCTGGTGAAGCAGAAAGTAAATACTGAAAATTATTTTTGAAATACACCGCAAAAGGTGGTTCCGAAATCGCATTTAGTTTTTGATAGATTTCCAAAGGTTCAATTTCAGCATTTTCGGCATAGAATTCCATACAAAAATTGGCTTCGTAAATGTCGCCACGATGAATGTGTTCGAGCATTTTTGAAACTTTGGAAAGGTAGTTTTCTTTTGAGATTCTTTGTTTTATATTGATGGATGATGGATGATGGATGATGGATGTTGTTGAAATGATTTCTTCGAAATCGGTTTCTATTTCGTCATCGCACATTCTTAAATATTGAATTTCTACCTTATTTTCTTTAATCAAAAACAACTTTTTAGGTTGAAAGAAAAACAAATCGGGAAATGCTAATCCATCGAAATTATTGGATTGCAAATCTTCGGTATCGTTTTTTAAATCGTAGGACAAATAACCAAACAACCAATCTTTAGTTTGACTTTGGTACTGATACAAATCTTGAAACGCATTTTCGTAATCGGTTTTAATCGAAGTAAAAGCATCAACCGCCAAAACCGCATCGTAACTCGAGTACTTTTGATGATACTGATTAGAATCTAAAAAAACGACTTCTCTGTGTTGGTTCGCCCAATGCAAAAGTTGGTTTTTAAAGTCGGAAAACGGCGAAATATCTTTTGTAATTACTGTTCTCAAATTGGAAAATTTACTTCGTAAAAGTACAACAAAAAAATAGTTGTTGGAAAATGGTTCAAATGTTAAAATTTGGCACGGTTTTTATTCTTGCCTCAACAACTAACCCATTAAAAATTCATTTGTATTGATTCTAAAACTACACGTATTAAAAACAATTAATCAATAAATTTAAAAATGAATTTTTATGAACAAAAACACCAAAATCGTATTGACTTTGCTTGCACTTGGCATGGTCTTATCTTGTAAAGAAAGAGTTGCGGAAGAAACACCTGATTATTCTGAAAATGCTATAACTGATAGTACAAGCATAATTTCTTCATCTGCCGCCGTTGAAAACAAAAACAGTAATCGAAAATTTGTTCGAACCGCCGATGTAAAATTCAAAGTCAAGAATGTCGCCAAATCGACTTATGCGATTGAAGATGCTACAACGAAATTTGGTGGATTTGTAACCTATACCAATCTTCAAAGCAACATTCACAGCGAAGACCGAACCAAAGTGAGTCAGGATAGTACTTTAGTGACTACAAAATATAAAGTGGATAACAATATAACTATACGTGTTCCGAATACGAAAATGGACACGGTGATTAAAACCATTGCCAAACAAATTCACTTTTTAGATTATCGCATCATTAAAGCAGATGATGTTTCCTTACAAATGTTATCGAATGAACTAGCGCAAAAAAGAAGTAATTTCTCTGAAAAACGTTTGGCAAATGCAATTGATTCGAAAGGAAAAAAACTAAATCAAGTTGTGGATGCCGAAGCAACCTTAGATGCGAAAAAAGAGCAAAATGATGCTTCAAAATTACAGAATTTATCGTTACAAGACCAAGTGAACTTTAGTACGTTAACGCTAAACATTTACCAAGACGAAAGCATCAAACAAGAAATGGTAGCTAATGAAAAAAGCATCAACGCTTACCGACCAAATATTGGCTTACAAATTTGGGATAGTGTAAAAACGGGTTGGTTTATGTTGGAACACATTATTTCGTTTGTAGTGGTGCTTTGGCCTTTTGTCTTAATTGGGTTTTTTGGATTTTTGGGATATAAAAAGTTTTTGAAAAAGTAAGCAATAAGCCATCGGGAAACTGATGGTTTTTTG
>NZ_JAIWOF010000098.1 GCF_020217025.1 Flavobacterium sp.
TTTAATAATTTCATTATCTTTGAATTAACTAACTAAAAAACTATTCAAATTATGAAAATTGCAACTATTATTGTTCGAGTGCTTTTAGGAGCTTTGATGCTTTTTGCTTCTATTTCTTATTTTTTCAATTTAGGAGAACAACCTGCACCAACAGGAGATTTAGCTACGCTAATGGGAGGATTGATGGCTTCAAAATACATGTTTCCATTGGTGAAATCAATAGAATTAATTGTGGGTTTAATGCTTGTGAGTGGAAAATTTATCAAATTGGGAACTCTTTTATTGTTACCCATTTCGGTGAATATTTTTCTAATTCATACTGTAACGCAAGTATCTGATTTACCTGTTGCTATATTTGTTTTAGCTGCTAATGTGTTTTTAATTTATGCTAATTGGGATGGTTTTAAAGAAATTGTAAAGCCATAATATTAAAAACTTCAAATAAAAAAATCCCAAACTCAATTGAATTTGGGATTTTTGATATAATGACTTTTCTATTTACACGTGTAATGCTCTGTTATCAGTAGCTGCTAATGCTGCTTCTTTGATAGCTTCTGCAAACGTTGGGTGTGCGTGTGACATTCTTGAAATATCTTCTGCACTTGCTCTGAATTCCATTGCTGTAACAGCTTCTGCGATTAAATCTGCACATCTTGCTCCAATCATGTGAACTCCTAAAACTTCATCTGTTTTAGCATCGGCTAAGATTTTTACAAATCCGTCAGTGTCTCCACCTGCTCTCGCTCTTCCTAAAGCTTTGAATGGGAAACTTCCTGCTTTGTAAGCTACACCATCAGCTTTTAATTGCTCTTCTGTTTTTCCAACAGCGGCAACTTCTGGCCAAGTATAAACAACTCCAGGAATTAAATTATAATCGATATGTGGTTTTTGACCTGCTAAAATTTCAGCTACCATTACACCTTCTTCTTCTGCTTTGTGTGCTAACATGGCTCCACGAACTACGTCACCAATTGCATAAATATTTGAAGCTGAAGTTTGTAAATGATCGTTTACTTCGATTTGACCTCTATCGGTAACTTTTACACCAGCTTTTTCAGCGTTTAATCCATCAGTATAAGGACGACGACCTACAGAAACTAATGAATAATCTCCTTCTAACGTGATGATTTCACCTTTAGCATTTTCTGCTTTTACGGTTACTACATCTCCAGCTCTTTCAACTGATTGCACTTTGTGAGACGTGTAGAATTTCATTCCTTGTTTTTTCAACACTTTAGTCAATTCTTTTGACAAAGCAGCGTCCATTCCTGGAATAATTCTGTCCATGAATTCTACTACAGAAACTTGTGCTCCTAAACGTAAATATACTTGACCTAATTCAATTCCGATAACACCACCACCAATAATTACTAAGTGTTTTGGAACTTCTTTTAATTTCAAAGCTTCAGTAGAAGTAATGATTCTATCTTTATCTAATTTGATAAATGGTAAGCTAGATGGTTTAGAACCTGTAGCAATAATAATATTTTTAGATTCGATGATTTCCGAAGAACCATCTTCTTTAGTCACTTTTACAGAAGTAGCGCTTTCAAACGAACCTACTCCATTGAAAACTGTGATGTTGTTTTTATCCATTAAGAATTTTACACCACCCGAAGTTTGATCCACAACTGCTTGTTTACGAGCAATCATTTTTTCTAAATTCACTTTTACATCTCCCGAAACTTCAATTCCGTGGTCTGCAAAGTGTTGTAACTCTTCATAATGATGCGAAGATGCTAATAATGCTTTAGATGGAATACATCCTACATTTAAACACGTTCCTCCAAGAGTTGAATATTTTTCAATAATAGCTGTTTTAAAACCTAATTGGGCACAACGGATAGCTGAAACATATCCTCCAGGGCCAGAACCAATAATGGTTACATCAAATTGACTCATGATTGTATATAAAGTTTGTTGTTCGACTTAAATTCGGATACAAAAGTAACGCTTTTTGAATTAATTCTTTGTTACTTTTTTGGTAAATTATTATAGCTTAGTTTAAAGTAAAAGCGGTTGTATATTTTACTTCTCCAATCATAAAAGAACTATGCGTACTTCCGATATGCTGCAAACCAGTAAGTTTCGTAACCATGAACTCACGATACTCTTCCATATCTTTTACATTTACTTTTAAAATGTAATCATAATCGCCGCTTACGTGATAGCATTCTGAAACTTCGGTTAATTTTACTACTTCACTTTCAAATGTTGTAATAAAGTCTTTTGTGTGTTGATTAAGCTTAATGTGGCAAAAAACCACGAAAGATTTGTCTAATTTAACTCGGTCTAAAAGCGCTACGTATTTGGTAATTACTCCCTCTCTTTCTAATTTTTTAATACGTTCGTAAACAGCCGTTACGGAAAGGTTTAATAATAAGGAAAGCTCCTTAGTTGTCCTTTTAGTGTCTTCTTGCAGAAAACCTAAAAGTTTTTTGTCGATTGCGTCCATTGGTTAGTTGTGTTGTTTGTTTTTTAGTTGTCAGCAAATGTAACTAAAACGAATAAATAACAGAAATAAAAACTACAACTTTAACTAAATTTAGAATAAAAATCTAATTTTAATTTTAAGTATTGAATAATAGTTTGTCAAATTATATTTTTGATTTAAAATAAACAACTAAACTTTAAAATTATGGAAAAATTTAATCCGGCAGATCGTATTCAAGATTTACAATATTTCGGAGAATTTGGTGGTGTAAATCCATCGATTTCAGATAGTTCAACTTATACATTTCTTTCAGCAAAAACCATGTTTGACACCTTTGAAGGTAATGCTGAAGGTTGTTATTTATATTCACGTCATTCATCGCCAAGTAATTTATATTTAGACAAAGCACTAGCTGCAATGGAAGGAACAGAATCGGCAAACGTAGCTGCTTCTGGAATGGGTGCTATCACTCCTACTCTTTTGCAATTATGTGGCAATGGTGATCACATTGTTTCAAGTAGAACTATTTACGGAGGAACGTATGCTTTCTTGAAAAATTTCGTTCCAAGAATGGGCATCAAAACTACATTTGTGGATATCACAAAATTAGACGTAGTTGAAGCGGCTATTACTCCAAATACAAAAGTTTTATACTGCGAAACAGTAAGTAATCCTTTACTAGAGGTTGCGGATATTGCTTCATTGGCAAAAATTGCTAAAAAACACAACATCAAATTAGTAGTAGATAATACGTTTTCACCTTTATCTGTTGCTCCAGCGAAATTAGGTGCTGATATCGTAATTCATTCACTTACAAAATACATCAACGGAAGTAGCGATACGGTTGGTGGTGTAACATGTGCTTCTCAAGAATTCATCAACAGCTTAAAAAACGTAAACGACGGAGCAAGCATGCTTTTAGGTCCAACAATGGACAGTTTGCGTTCGGCTTCTGTTATGAAAAACCTAAGAACATTACACATCAGAATGAAACAACACAGCCACAACGCAATGTATTTGGCTAACAAATTTGAAGCTGACGGAATTAAAACGGTTTATCCAGGTTTAGCAAGTCACCCAAGTCATGAAATTTACAAAACCATGATTAATCCAGAATATGGTTTTGGAGGAATGATGACGATTGACGTAGGAAGTTTAGATAAAGCCAACGCGTTGATGGAATTAATGCAAGAGCGTAACTTAGGATATTTAGCGGTAAGTTTAGGATTCTACAAAACGTTATTCAGTGCTCCTGGAACTTCAACTTCATCAGAAATTCCATTAGAAGAACAAGCTGAAATGGGATTAACGGATGGTTTAATTCGTTTTTCAATTGGTTTAGATAACGATATCGAAAGAACTTACGAAATGATGAAACAATGTATGGTAGAATTAGGAGTTTTATAATTCCATCGAAATAAATGAACAAATCCGATTTAGCAATGAATCGGATTTTTTTTGTAACAAATACGTAACTTTGAACTCTAATACACAATTAATTTACCTGTAATGAAAAAATATATTTTAAGTTTTCTATTGGTTGGAAACTTTGCCGTGGCGCAAAATTTAACCATCGAAGAAACCGTTTTAGGACCAAGAAAATATGCTCCAACAACACAAACTGCCCAACAATGGCGTAAAGATTCCAAATCCATCACCTATTTAAGTACAGACTTTTCTTCTTTAATTGAAAAAAGCGCTGCAAACGGTTGGACCGCTTCCACTTTAGCTACAAAAGCTGAATTTGAAACCGCTTTGAAATCGAAAGTCACCAATGATGAGTTTACCATTAGAACGTTTCCATTTTCAATTAATTGGAAAACCATAAATACATTTGAAACTGAAGTTGCGGGAAAGAAAAATAATTACAAAGTATCTTATGATGTCGTTTCAAAACAAATCACTTCGGTAATTAGCTATGCAATTGAAGGGGCTCAAGCGAAATTTGCTTCTAATAATAATGTAGCTTGGTTACAAGAAAACAATATCCGAATCACAACGCCTTCTGGACAAGTAATTGAAGTTACCAACGACGAAAATAAAGCTATTGTGAACGGTTCTGAAAATGTTCACCGTCAAGAATTTGGCATCAACAGCGGTATGTGGTGGAACGAAAAAGGAACGCAATTGGCTTATTATCGTAAGGATGAAACTATGGTAGCTAATTATCCACTTACCAATTGGAACGAACGCGAAGCAACCAACAAAGATATTAAATATCCAATGGCTGGAATGACTAGTGAGAATGTAACTTTGGTAATTTACGATGTAGCTTCAGGTAAAAAAGTAACGATTCAGACTGGTGAACCAAAAGATCAATATTTAACTATGGTGACTTGGGAACCAACAGGAAAACATATTTTTATCGGAATTTTAAATCGTGAACAAAATTTTTTGAAATTCAACAAATATGACGCGGCAACAGGTGCTTTTGTTAAAACGTTGTTTATGGAAAAAGCTGCTACTTGGGTAGAACCACAACATGCGTTAACTTTTGTTCCAAATAACCCAACTCAATTTATTTATCAAACCGATTTCTATGGTTTCAACCAAATGTATTTGTACAATACCGATGGAAAACTATTGAAAAACTTAGGCTTTAATGATGTTGTAGTAAAAGATGTTTTAGGTTTTGATGCTATCAACACCAAAATAAACTACATCGGAACAACTAATAATGGATTAGATCGTCAATTGTTTCAAGTGGATTTAAAATCAGGAAAAACCATTCAATTAACAACTATTTCTGGAACGCACACGGCTTCTGTTTCTTCAGATGGAACCATGATTTTAGACCAATACAGCAACTTAAGCACTCCAAACGAAATTTCGATTTTAAACATCAAAAATAAAAAAGCGAATACTTCTTTAGTTAAAGCCGAAAATCCTTTCACAGGAAAAATTGATTTACCTAAAATTGAATTCGTAACCTTAACTTCTCCAGACGGAAAAACACCACTAAACGGAAGATTAATTTATCCAGGCAACTTTGATGCTACAAAAAAATATCCGGTAATGGTTTATGTTTATGGAGGTTCTCATGCGCAATTAGTGAACAATCGTTGGTTAGGCGGTGCTGGATTCTTCGATATTTACATGGCTCAAAAAGGATACGTAGTTTTTACGTTAGATAATAGAGGTAGTGATTCTCGTGGGAAAAAATTCTGTGAGGTTACGCATAGAAATTTAGGCGTAAACGAAATGGCCGATCAGATGAAAGGAATTGAATTCTTGAAATCAAAATCATTTGTAGATGCAGACAAAATTGGAGTTTTTGGATGGAGTTTTGGAGGTTTCATGACGACTTCATTAATGACGAATCATTCAGACGTATTTAAAGTGGGTGTAGCTGGTGGACCAGTTATCGATTGGAAATACTACGAAATCATGTACGGAGAACGCTATATGGATACGCCACAAGAAAATCCTGAAGGATATGAAAAAACTTCTTTATTAAACAAAGCGAAAGATTTAAAAGGAAGATTGTTAATTATTCACGGAGCACAAGATCCTGTGGTCGTTCAGCAACACAGCATGAATTTTATTGAGGCTTGCATTAAAGCAGGAAAACAAGTAGATTATTTCTTATATCCAAACCACGAACATAACGTAGGTGGAAGAGATCGAATTCACATGTATGCAAAAATTGCAGATTACTTTGATTTACACTTGAAAAAATAAATTTTCACAAAATAAAAAGCGAATCCGTTGAATTATCAGCGGATTTCTTTTTTAAGAAGTTTTCAAAATATAAAGCATTTTTCTATATTGCAACCTCAAACAAAACTAAATGGATACTAAAATCATAAAAAACAGAGAGTTAAAACTTTGGGAAGCCTTAATTCCTGTTTTTGCTCTAATTGGAATGCTTGCTTACAATGTACTTTTTGCCTATAACGGACCCGACGATAATGCTTTAGGTGGAAGTAATCAATTTATTTTATTGATGGGAGGTGCTGTTGCCGCTATTATGGGCTATATTTCTAAAGTTCCTTTTCATAAAATGCTTGACGAAGTAGCTAATAACATCAAATCTACTGCTGGAGCTATCTTAATTTTATTAATGGTAGGTGCATTAGCCGGAACTTGGATGGTTAGTGGTATTATTCCTTCCATGATTTATTATGGATTACAAATATTAAGTCCTGCAATCTTTTTACCTGCAACTGTAATTATTTGTTCGGTAATTTCAATTGCAACCGGAAGTTCTTGGACAACATCTGCAACGGTAGGTATTGCTTTAATTGGAATTGGTGGTGCTTTAGGTTTTGATTTAGGAATGGTTGCCGGAGCAGTAATTTCAGGTGCTTATTTTGGAGATAAATTATCGCCAATGTCAGACACAACCAACCTTGCTCCTGCTATGGCGGGAACTGATTTGTTTACTCATATTAAATATATGACATTAACTACAATTCCTACTTACATTATCACTTTATTGTTATTCATTATTTTAGGACTTTCAGTAGATGTAACAGGTGAAGCTAATACCGATGATTTATTAAATTCAATAACGGCAAGTTTTAACGTAACGCCTTGGTTATTTTTAGTTCCAATTATTGTTATTGGATTAATCGTAAAGAAAACAGAACCTTTAGTTGCGCTATTAGTTGGAACTTTATTAGCTGGAATTTTTGCTATTGTTTTCCAACCTGAAGTTGTTAACGGAATCACAGGTGCTGACAGTATGACTTTTAAATCAGCTTATAAAGGAGTCATGGAAGCTATTACATCTAAAGTAGTAGTGCCAACAGAAAATAAAACTTTAATAGATTTATTTACTTCTGGTGGAATGGCTAAAATGTTGCCTACTATTTGGCTAATTATTTGCGCAATGGTTTTTGGAGGAATTATGGATGCTATTGGAGCTTTATCAAGAATTAGTGAATCCTTATTAAAATTAGCACATTCTACTTTTGGTTTATTCGCTTCAACTGTTGGAAGTTGTTTAGCATTAAACATTACGGCATCTGACCAATATTTAGCTATTGTAGTGCCAGGTAAAATGTTTGCAAAAGCTTATAAAGATAAAGGTTTAGCTCCTGAGAACTTAAGTAGAACTCTAGAAGATACCGGAACGGTAACTTCGGTTTTAGTGCCTTGGAATACTTGTGGTGCTTATCAAGCGGGAACTCTAGGCGTTTCAACTCTTGATTATTTACCTTATGCCTTCTTTAATATTCTGAGTCCATTAATGACGTTAATTTTCGCAGCATTCAATATTAAAATCAGACAATTGATTAATGCTATCAAAGAATAGATTCACTATAATTTTAATTTATACTTAAATAAAATTTAACCATTACTTTAACAAGGTAGTGGTTTTTTTATTCGTAAATTAGCAAGTGTAGAAAATTAAAAAACAAACACTTACAATTATAAATTAAAATTATTGAATATGGAAAACTCAAACGACATTAGCAAATGCCCATTTCATCAAAACCAAAAAGGATTAAGTGATGGTGTTAAAAATCACGATTGGTGGCCAAAATCATTGAATTTGGATATTCTTCATCAACATGATACCAAAACCAATCCATTAGGAGAAAACTTCAATTATGCAGAGGAATTCAAAAAACTAGATTTAGAAGCCTTAAAATCCGATTTAAAAAACTTAATGACTGAAAGTCAAGATTGGTGGCCAGCCGATTGGGGTCACTATGGTGGTCTATTTATCCGTATGGCATGGCACTCTGCTGGAACCTACAGAATTTCAGATGGTCGTGGTGGTTCTGGAACAGGAAATTTGAGATTTGCACCGTTAAATAGTTGGCCTGATAATGGAAACTTAGATAAAGCAAGAAGATTATTATGGCCTATCAAAAAGAAATATGGAAACAAAATTTCTTGGGCTGACTTAATGATTTTAGCAGGAAATATGGCCTACGAATCGATGGGATTGAAAACATTTGGATTCGCTGGTGGTCGTGAAGATATTTGGCACCCTGAAAAAGATATATATTGGGGAGCAGAAAGAGAATGGTTAGCTAAATCAGGAAGTAAAGGCACAAGATATTCAGGAGAAAGAGATTTAGAAAATCCGTTAGCAGCTGTAATGATGGGATTAATTTATGTAAACCCAGAAGGTGTTGACGGACAGCCCGACCCACTAAAAACCGCTCATGACGTTCGCATTACTTTCCAAAGAATGGCAATGAATGATGAAGAAACCGTAGCCTTAACTGCAGGTGGCCACACCGTTGGAAAAGCACACGGAAATGGCGATGCCTCTACTTTAGGTCCAGAACCAGAAGCAGGTCCAATTGAAAATCAAGGTTTTGGTTGGTTAAACCCAAAAGGTGGCGGTGCAAATGCTGTTACTAGTGGTTTAGAAGGTTCTTGGACAACGCATCCAACGCGCTGGGACAACGAATATTTCCATTTATTATTAAACTACGATTGGGAATTAAAGAAAAGTCCGGCTGGAGCAAATCAATGGGAACCGATTAATATTAAAGAAGAAGACAAACCAATCGACGCACATAATCCTTCAGTAAAAAGAAATCCGATTATGACAGATGCCGATATGGCTATGAAAATGGATCCCGCTTACAGAGAAATTTCAGAGCGTTTTTATAAAGACCCTGCTTATTTTTCAGATGTTTTCGCAAGAGCTTGGTTCAAATTAACACACAGAGACTTAGGTCCAAGTTCTCGTTATTTAGGTGCTGATGCTCCAAAAGAAGAATTAATTTGGCAAGATCCTATTCCAACAGCAGATTATACGTTATCAGATTCAGAAATTGAAGATTTAAAAGTAAAATTATTAAATTCTGGATTAACTAGAACCGAATTAATCAATACCGCTTGGGACAGCGCAAGAACTTTCAGAGGTTCCGATTTTAGAGGTGGTGCTAATGGAGCACGAATCCGATTAGAACCACAAAGAAATTGGGTAGCCAACGAACCTCAAAGACTGCAAAAAGTATTAAATAAATTAGTCGAAATCCAAGCTGGTTTATCGAAAAAAGTAAGCTTAGCAGATTTAATTGTTTTAGGAGGAAGTGCCGCAATCGAACAAGCTGCAAAAGAAGGCGGATTTAACGTTAAAGTTCCATTCCATGCAGGAAGAGGCGATGCTTCACAAGAAATGACAGATACCGAATCATTCGAAGTTTTAGAACCAACAAACGATGCTTTCAGAAACTTCATGAAAGCGAAATATGTTGTGGAACCAGAAGAATTAATGTTGGACAAAGCGCAACTTTTAGGCTTAACCGCTACAGAAATGACAGCTTTAATTGGAGGAATGCGTGTTTTAGGAACTAATTTTGGAGGAACCAAACATGGTGTTTTTACTGATAAAGAAGGTGTGCTTACAAATGATTTCTTCGTGAACTTAACAGACATGAACTATTCATGGAAACCTGTTGGAGATAATCTTTATAACATCGTAAACAGAAAAACAGGTGTTACTAAATGGACCGCCACACGAGTAGATTTAATCTTTGGTTCAAATTCAATTCTTCGTGCTTATGCTGAAGTGTATGCACAAGACGACAACAAAGAGAAATTCATAAATGATTTCATCAATGTTTGGACAAAAGTAATGAACGCTGACCGATT
>NZ_JAIWOF010000099.1 GCF_020217025.1 Flavobacterium sp.
TGATTTGAAATAATTGCAATATAAAAGTCACTAAAACCACCTAATTTCAGGTGGTTTTTTTATTTTATTGCTTTAAATTTTGATGGAAAAATCTTCCATAATTTTTATCTATCACAATATCTAAAAATATAATAAATATCATGTTTTTTTGTTGTTTCTATTTGTAATTTCGCACTCAGAAAAATAACAATAATTTTAAATACAAAATCATGGCATTAGTTGGAAAAAAATTCCCAAACATTACAGTAGACGCGATCTCTTTTATGGGAGATAATTTAAGAATCAACGTTTTAGAAGAAGCGGCTAACAACAAGAAAAAAGTAATCTTATTTTGGTATCCAAAAGATTTTACTTTCGTATGCCCAACAGAATTACACGCTTTTCAAGCTGCTTTACAAGAATTTGAAAAAAGAAACACAATGGTAATTGGTGCTTCATGTGATACAAACGAAGTACACTTTGCTTGGTTAAATACGGCTAAAGATAACGGTGGAATCGAAGGAGTAACTTACCCACTTTTAGCTGATACAACAAGAAATTTAGCTGCTGCTTTAGATATTTTAGATGCAGAATGGGTTTACAACGAAGATTTAAATGACGAAATCTTAGAAGGTTCAAACGTTACTTTCAGAGCTACTTATTTAATTGACGAAGATGGAAAAGTATTCCATGAAAGCGTTAACGATATGCCATTAGGAAGAAACGTAAACGAGTACTTAAGATTAATCGATGCTTACACTCACGTTCAAACTAAAGGTGAAGTTTGTCCTGCTAACTGGGAAGAAGGAAAAGATGCAATGAACGCTGATAGAAAATCTACAGCTGCTTATTTAGCTTCTCACTAAAATAATATGTCAATAATCAATGTGTCAATTAGACAATAATTGGCACATTGATATATTGTCTAATTGAAAACTAAAAAAAATGTTTACAGAAATAGAACAAGATAATTTAGCGGAAATTGTTGCATCAAACGAAACAGTTGTAGTGCAATATTCAGCATCATGGTGTGGAAATTGCCGCATTATGAAACCAAAATTCAAAATGATGGCTTCTCAAAACGAAGCAGTTCCTTTTGTAATGGTGGATGCCGAAAAATTTCCAGAATCAAGAAAATTAGCAAAAGTGGATAATTTACCTACGTTTGCTACTTTCAAAAATGGTGTTTTAGTAAATCAAACACAAACTAATAAAGCTGAAGTTTTAGCGGAATTAGTAAATGAAGTAGTTTAATTATGAAATTACCCGTTATAAAACAGTTAACTCAATTTATTGAAGATAACGATCAAGATTATTTAGTAGAAACTATAGAAGTTTTAGAAAATCTTTGTGAAGTTTCATCGCTAAAAGACGAAGAATTAGATGTAATTGCTGAGTTAATATCTAATATGTATGGAGCCTTAGAGGTGAATCAAGCCATCAAAAATGGCGCTGATAAAAAAACCGCTTTAAACGATTTTATGAAGCGTGTTTTAGGTTCGATAGACAAATAATACTATTTTAAAATAATGAATATATTAAGCTTTATGTGAAAAACATAGAGCTTTTTTCATTTAAACAAACAAATAAAACAAAAATTATATGCATTCATAGTAATTTAACAATTTATTTATATATTGCGCATTATTAAATCAAAAATAATGTGTATGAATAAAATTACTTTGTTTGCATCATTTGCCTTAATGTTTATATCCTCGATCGTTTTTTCTCAAAATGAGCGAATCGAATTCAAACCAAGGTCTGCAGATTTTGAATATTTTGAGTACAGAAACGATAGTATTTTCTCTTTAAAAACTCCTATTCAAAACACAACAAGTAGAGTTTTTGAAAGCAAACTACCCTACCCTATTATTTTTATACACGGATTAAATTCAAGTTCAGAAACTTGGAATACATCAACTGATTATTATGACACCCAATATGGTTTTACTTTTGGTGGTCGTTTTGATTTTTGTTTAAATGCTGACAACAATAACACTACAACAAATAAAAATTTCTACCCAACAGCTGGAGCTGATATTGCTGCATTTGAATCTTTAGTACAAAATGGTGATTATTATTATGTAAACTTCAACGTAAACCCAAATGGAGCTGTGGGAACAACAGTACTCAGTAACCAATCGGCAATTGCTAAACAAGGTACTGCGGTAAGAGTTGCTGTTCAAAGAGTTATGGAAGTAACAGGTAAAGATAAAGTAATTTTAGTAGGACATAGTATGGGGGGATTAGCTTCAAGAGAATATATCCAAAATTCCTATAATTGGCAATCGGATAACCAACATCACGTAGCCAAACTATTGACTCTTGGAACTCCTCATGGAGGAAGTAACGCTAGTGACAATCCAATTGCTTTTTTTACAAGTGTTAGTCCTCAATCTGAAGCTATTAGAGATTTAAAAACTACCTATTATTACAGTGGTGAAGGTAGTCATTTCTTATTTGGAGGTTTAGAAGTACAGAATAGTGCTAGCATGAACGATAATTCAAATTCTCCAGATTTTTTCAATTCTGACATAAATTGCAATGGTATTTTAGGGGAAAACATACAAGGTTTAAACCAAAAACCAATTGATAATCTTATTGATTTTTCATGTGTTATTGGAAGAATTACCAATGCTTTCGGAAGTAATGTTACCACAGACGGAGTTGTTCCTGAACCATCTTCAAATATGAATACTTATCTAACCGGATTAACTTATCCTGCCAAATTATTCTATTTTAATTCTGGTTATGACTTAATTGAAAATCATACAGAATTACCAGGCTATCCATACCAAATGATGCAAGGTTTAGACGAACCAAATTTCAAAGAATTAGCTTATGGAATCCAAACAAATAAAAACTACATAGGCTACACAACGGTTCAAAACCCAACAGGTGCAGACAATGATTATTTTAAATTTACAGTAACTGATAATGTAAATGCGATAGTAAATGTAAGTAGTATTGTAACTTCAGCTATGAACGGTACAATTTTAAATTCGGCAGGAACAGCTGTTGGAGCATCCCAAAATAATAGTGGTGCTACAATTAGTTTTACAAGAACGCTTGCACCCGGAGATTACTATTTAAAACTTACAAGCACAAATCCAACTAATACCAATTATACAACACCTTACCAATTCAACATTACCACTACTTTAAGTGCCGATGATACTAGTTTTGAATCATTTGTTTTTTATCCTAATCCTGTAAAAGATATTTTGAATTTAGAAAATATAACTTTATCAAAAGCAACCGTTTATAGTGTATTAGGACAATTAATAGAAACTAAAACTTTTGAAAACGCAACTTCTAACACATTAGATTTGTCTAGTTTAGAAAGCGGAATCTACTTAATTGTATTAGAAAACGATTCCCTACAGAAAACGATAAAAGTGATTAAAGAATAATACAAAAAACGCTCTGTTTAAGAGCGTTTTTTTATTTAAAATATTTCTTCTTTAACCAGAAAGCTACATTCACTAAAATTATCAAAGCGGGAACTTCTACTAAAGGGCCAATCACACCAGCAAAGGCTTGTCCGCTATTAATTCCAAATACCCCGATAGATACTGCTATTGCTAATTCAAAATTGTTTCCTGAAGCGGTAAACGATAATGCAACTGTGTCTCTATAATCAGCTCCAATTTTCTTAGCTACAAAAAACATCAAGAAAAACATAATTACGAAGAAAATGACTAATGGAATTGCAATTCTTACCACATCCATTGGTAAATCAACAATCATTTCGCCTTTTAAACTAAACATAACTACAATGGTAAAAAGTAGCGCTATCAAAGTAATTGGAGAAACAAACGGAATGAATTTCTGATTGAAAAACTTATCGCCCAAATACTTTTTGATTGCATAACGGCTAATCACAGCCAATGCAAACGGAATTCCTAAATAAATTCCAACCGTTTTAGCGATTTCGGCAATCGTGATATTTAATTCTAAACCTTTGATTCCGAATAAAGGCAACATGATTTCCAAATAGAAATAGGCATACAAACTGAAAAAAAACACCTGTAACAAACTGTTTATTCCAATTAAACCTGCTGTTAATTCACGGTTTCCTTCTGCTAATTCATTCCAAACGATTACCATTGCAATACAAGGCGCAATTCCTATGATAATTAATCCCATCATGTATTCTGGATAATCTTTCAGGAAAAAAGTCGCTAATAAAAACATCAGAAACGGCCCTACAATCCAAGTGATGAAAAACGAAGCGGATAATAACTTTGGTTTTTCAAACATTTGAGGCACTTTAGAAAAATCGATTTTGGTTAATGGTGGATACATCATTAAAATCAAACCAATTGCCAACGGAACATTTGTAGTTCCTGATGAAAAGGAATTGATAAAATTAGCTGAATTGGGAATGAAATAGCCTATTCCTACTCCAATTAACATCGCTAAGAAAATCCAAAGCGTTAAATAGCGGTCTAAAAATCCTAATCTTTTTTTCATTTATACAATTTTTAAATAAATATTAATGTAATACAGTCCTGTTATGATGAAAGTTAACGCGGCAATAATTCGCATTACTTTTTCAATTTTAGTAATGGTTTTGAAATAATTTCCTAGTTTTTCCATGCTAAAAGCAATCACAAAAGCGAAGAAAATTACGGGTAATCCTGTTCCAATTGAGAAAACTACAGGTAATAATAACCCTTCACTCGATGCTAATGTCATTGGAATCAACATCGCAAAAAACAAAGCTCCGCTATACGGACAAAATGCCATGGCAAACAAAGCTCCTAATAAAAATGAACCTAACAACCCTTTGGTTTTGAAGGTTTCTGATAGTTTTTCTGTTAAATTAAATCCTTTTATAAAATTCAACTTGATTACATCTAACATGATTAATCCTATGATTATCAAAACATAACCAATATATTTTTCACCATTTCCTTGAAACAACTTTGCCACTTGAAATTTGCTTGCTCCAAAATAAATCAACGCTCCAATAAAGGTGTACGAAAACATTCTCCCTAAAGTATAAAGCAATCCACTTAAAACTACTTTTCTCTTGTTATTTATGGTTTTTGCAATAAAAGCTGTCGCCGTTATGTTCGTTGCCAACGGACACGGAGCTATTGCAGTCAATAAACCTAGGGCAAAAGCGGCAAGAACTGGAAACTCTTTATTTTCGGCGAAAGTTTGTATGAAATCCATAGATTATTTGAATTCGGAAATTTCCTTTTGAAGTTCGGTTTTAAACTTTTCGCCTTCATTTTTGGCATACATAAAAGCCATTTCAGTTAGATCTTTAATCGTTTTCGTTTTCGAATTATATAAGTATAAAGACGTTCCTGTAGCCTCAAATTGTTCGGCAACTTTGGCGTTTTTTTCGTCGTCAACATTATACAAAACAAAAGAAATTGCATCATTTCCTTTGATAGTTTCTTTGCTTAATTTTTCAATGTTATTGCAGGTTACACAACGATGTTCGGTATGAAATTGAATTAACTGAACTTCAGTAGTTTTTGAATTTTCAACAATTGGTTTTACATCTTCTTTTACTTCGTTTTTGCACGAAAAAAAGGTTGTAAATACCGCAAACACTATGATAATTTTTGTTTTCATCTTTATAAAATTAAATTAAATACATAACCCGAAATTATGATGCAAGTTGCCACTACTCCAAAGAAAATAGCTATTAATTTCCAAGTCATCACTTTTTTAAGCATTGTAGCTTCAGGAATGGATAAGCCTACAACTGCCATCATGAAGGCAATTGCTGTTCCTATAGGAATTCCTTTTTGAACAAATACTTGAATTATTGGTAAAACACCAGCTGCATTGCTATACATGGGTACTCCGAGTATTACAGCAATAGGAACTGCAAACGGATTCTCTTTACTAATATAGGCTTCAAAAAATCCTGTTGGAATAAATCCGTGCATCATGGCTCCTATTCCTATTCCGATGATAATGTACCAAAAAACACCTTTAATTATTAAAAATGCTTCTCTAAAAATAGAAGGTAAACGTTTTGAAAAAGTCAGTTTTTCTTCTTGTAAATCACTTTCCTTTTCGGCATTTGCTAAAACTCCTTGCACCCATGGCGATAAATGTTTTTCTAACTTTAGTTTTCCTAAAATATATCCGCCAATCATACCTAGTAAAATTCCACTAGAAACATAAATTAAGGTTGCTTTTAAACCAAACATACCGATAAACATTGCAATTGCAACTTCATTTACCAAAGGCGATGTTATTAAAAATGCAAAGGTTACTCCAAGTGGAATTCCTCCTTTCACAAAACCAATGAATAACGGAACCGAACTACAAGAACAAAATGGCGTAATGGCTCCAAACGTAGAGGCAAACAAATATTCTAAGCCAAATAATTTATTTCGAGAAAGATAGTTTCTTATTTTATCTACTGGGAAATAAGAATTAACAACACCCATAACCGTTGTAATAATAAACAATAAGATTAAAATCTTTATCGTATCATATACAAAAAAGTTGAGTGCATCGCCCAATTTTGTGCCTTGAGCAATGTTAAAAACCGAGTAAATCAGCCAATCAGAAAGGTTTTGTAGCCAGTCGAACATCTTATGAAAGTGCTTCTAAAATTTCTGATTCAGATGGAACTTTTCCTTTTATTTTGACAACCTCATCTACTACAACTGCTGGGGTTGACAATATATTATATTCCATAATTTGCTGAATATCTTCTACTTTTTCAACCGTTGCATCGATGTTATTTTTTGCAATTGCATCTCTAACTGCTTGTTCGGTGGCTTTGCATTTAGCACAACCTGTTCCTAAAATTTTAATTGTTCTCATGATATTATTTTTTAATTTGTGAGAATACATAATACATTTCAGAAGCTATCTGCAAACTTCTTTCTGCATATTTTTCGTTCATTACATCCGTTCCGTCAAATGCTTTTGGATCGTCGTATTTGATTGGGAATCTCGCTTCTGCACCAAAAACCATTGGACAACCTTCATCAGCATTATTGCAGGTCATGATAGCGCCAAAGTTAGTCTTCGGATTAAAATCATTGAAATACGTTTTTGAAAAACAGATTATAGGATGTTGATTATCATCAAACTTCACCACATAAACGGGATTTTGTTCTTCGCTTAACTTCTGAATTTGAAATCCTTGATTCACTAATGTTTCTACTACTCTTGGAAACATCGCTGTAGCTTCCGTTCCGCCAGAATAGCAAAATACATTCTTTATTCCGAATTGAAATGCCATCGTTTGTGCCCAAATTTGGGATAAATGACTTCTTCTAGAATTGTGCGTGCAAATGAAATTCAATCGAATTTCTTCGTTAGCATTGACTTTATTTTGAATGTAATCTACTAAATGATTCAACACTTGTTTTCTTTCGTTTGAAACTGCAATTTCTTCAATTGACTTGATAGTTTTTGATAAATTTTCTAACATAGTTATCCGATTGACTGGTGATAAGTAATTAGTGATTAGCTTTTTAAAATTAACAACAACCTGAATCGGGTGTACAACAAGAAGTTTGTTTGGGTTTCCACTCGCCTATTTTAACTTTCATCTTTTCTGGAGGAATTCCACAATTGTCTTTTGCTAAGCAATCCGTAAGTTTTGTCGTTAGTAAGAAATTTGTTCCATCAAAATCCAAATTAAATTTCCCAATGGTTTCCTTCATTTGGTATTCGACTTCGATCTCTAAATCAGGTAAGTCTAAGGTTTTTTCTGAAAGTTCTATGATGTGAATTAACTTCTCTGGATGCAATCTGTGGTCGTAATCATTGGCTTCCCAAAGTTGAAAGTTGATTACTTCTTCTGTGCGAACAGTTCCACCGCAATCGATGAAATGTTTGGATACTTTTCCTACTTCCGTAACATGGAAATGACTTGGTACTAAATCGCCATTAGGCAATTGAAAAGCTATTTGAGAAAGCTGTTTTAATTCGGATTTGATTTCTGATAATCTCATAGTTGTGTTTTATAAATTGTTTTCAAAAGTTCTCGATACAATTTTTAAAAGCAAAAATTAGCATTTTCTCTTTTAAAAATCACTCGAAGTGACGTTGCTTCACTTAGCAACATTTGTTTTTTAACTTATGACGAATCACACCAAAGTGATTTTCAATTTTATCAATGGTATCTGGATTGATACAATAACAGATTGCGGTTCCCTCGATAGTCCCTTTGATGATGTTGGCGTTTTTTAATTCTTTTAAGTGTTGTGAAATTGTAGGTTGCGCTAATGGCAATTCGTTTACAATATCACCACAAATACAAGTATCAACGGTTAACAAATAGTCAACAATTGCAATTCGAGCTGGATGAGACAAGGCTTTAAACAACGTTGCCATTTCGTTTTGTTCCACTGAAAAGGATTCTGATTTAGATGCTCCCATGGTTTTTTAAATTATTATATTGCAATATTACGATAAACAAATATAATATGCAATAAAAAATCCCGAAATTTCTTTCGGGATTAATTTTATAACACTTCGACAAGCCTTATATGACAAAATTATTATACTTTCAAAAACTTGGTCACTGTACTTCCTTTGTCTGTATTTATTTTAATAAAATATGTTCCTGTTTCTAAATTTGAAACATCAATTGTTTTAGTAGTATCTATAATTGCTAAAACAACTTGTCCTAATACATTATAAATTTCTACAGATTGTACTTCTAAATTATTTTTTGATTGAATATTTAAAACTTCTCTTACAGGATTTGGATAAAACACAAACTCATTTTCAAATGTAAAATCTTGATTGCTCAACGCCTGAATGGTTGTTGTATACGTATTGGTTGTAATTGGAAAATTATAATCGAAATAAATATTCGCATTGTTGCTAAATGTATTTCCAACTACCAACGTAGGCTTTGTTTTAATTTTAAACGCTACGTAACCATCATTTGTAGCATCATTGTAGTCTAAATTTATATTTTCAAAAATAAACTCCACTTTATTATCATTGATTCTTGTGTAGTAATCATGACTTCCTTTTAAAGGAACTAAGGTTGATATTTCAAATTTAGTCAAATCTATCATATCTTTAACAACAATGTTTTGTGCGACTGCTGTACCAGTATTTTCAAATCGGATTACATAATGCACATACTCACCTATCATACTTGGCGCCACAATTTCACCTTGCAAACATGTTTTATCATTTGGATCATAAGAACCTACAACTGTTTGGTTTAGTTCGAATATATTATCTGAAGGAGTATCATCAGTATTTGAAATATTAATAGAAGCTGTATAGTTTAACACATCACCATTATTTACAACAGGAGATTCCATAGGAGAGTTTACATTAAAAATGATTGTAATTTCCCTAATATCAAATGGTTGTAAATTCGTGTAATTCCAAGTAAAACTATTGGTTGCAGAACTATCATAAACAGGATTTGATAAAACATAGTCTAAAACTGTATCATCAAAAGTTAAAGAAACAGAACCATTTTCAATTTGGTTTCCTTTGTTTTTAAATACAATTTTATACTCAGCATCAAAACCTGGGCGCGCAGGAGTTGTTGGCATAACCATAACTTCAACATCAGATTTTACACCATTAGCTGTTACACAAAAATCTTGATTAAAAGGGGTTGCTTGTGTTGGGAAATTCACAGAAATACTTGTTGGAGATATATTAAAATAACTTGGGTTTTCTAAAATTGGTGTTAGTGTATAAATTCCAGCACTAACACTCACATTATAATTCCCTGTTTGGTTTGCAATCATTGAGTGTGAAGTAGATCCATTTGTAATACTTAAATTTAAATTTGGAAAGTTTAAGTCAGAAATTTCACAACCATTTGAATTAAAATCATATTTTGTTTTACCATTAACATAATAATAATCTTCTCCAATAAGTTTTATTAAACCATTAGTAGGAAACCCATCATAAAAACTTTCTTCACCAACTTGTTTATTATAAAGTAAAACTTCACCAGTATCTAATAATTTAATTCTCGAATTATATGAAATATCTCTTTGACTTACAGTATAATCAATAGAACCACCACTATTTAATCTTATTA
>NZ_JAIWOF010000100.1 GCF_020217025.1 Flavobacterium sp.
GTTTTCCTCTAAAAAGAGAAGAATCATAAGTTGTTATTATTATTTTATCATCTGATGAAATTTCAGCATCATCAATAATTGTTGTTGAATTAACAACATCATAATTAAAAGATGAGTCTAAGCTTCCATCATTATTTAATTTTAATATTTTTTTATTAATCCCATTAACAACAAAATCTCCAATAACAACTATTTTACCATTAAAAGACACTAATATTTTATCAACATTTGCTGAAGTAATTTGACTATCTAATACAAAAGTATCATCGGGCACTAAAAAATAAGTTGCATTATACCTTCTTAACCCTCTAAAAGTACCAGCCCCTTGACCTCCAACTAAAATTTTTGAATCATTCTGATATACAAGACTTTTAACATTATAACCACAATCATAACCAACAGAATATTGTCCATTTGCATTTAGAATAACTAAATTATAATTTGGACTATCATTGTATCCTGAGAAGTTCCCTCCAACTAAAAGGAATTCATTATCTAATGGTAAAATTGCGTTAATTGAGGTACCATAACTCGAAGTTCCAAAACCATTTTGGTATATATTAAAACTAACATCTCTTGAGCCATCTAAATTTAACTTAACAATCTGTTTAACGTTTTCATCATTATAGTTAGAAATATAACCTGATAAGTAAATTTTATTCTTCGATTTATTAAACGAAATAAGATTAAGTGATTGATTACCATAACCATCAAAACCTTCATCATTACCATAATTCATTGAGTTATCAATTGAACCATCATTATTCAATTTGATAAATAATCTTTTTAACTCTCCATTATACAAATGAAAAGTGCCACACAAATATAAATCATTATTATTATCTTCTAATATATCATAAACTGAGTAATCATAAAAACCTTTAGTAATATTATTAAAATTAGTTTGTCTTGTACCATCTTGATTAACAATAGCTAAAAAGACAGAATATTTTCTTTTATAATTAAAATAATAATTTTGTGAACCAGAAATAAGCATTTTTTCATCACTAAAAAATGATATTGATTTTATTATACCTAGGCTATTGTAATTAACATTTTCATTAAAAGCTGAGTCAATAGATCCATCATTATTTAATCTTAAGATATTATCAACAACATTTCCATTATGCAAATTAAAAGCTCCAACCACTACTATTTTACCATCTTGTTGAATAACAAAATCATTAACTACAGAAGAGACACTGCTCTGAGTATAAAAACCAGCAAAACCAATATTAAAGGATGAATCTACTGTTCCATCTAAAAATAATCTAATGAAGTTTCTTGAAGAGTTTCCTCCTGCTCCTGTAAACCTGCCTCCAACATAAATAAATTGATTTGTTGCTTTGATATTAAAAATAGGATTATAAATCCCCGAAGCAGTTGAAAATGTTATTGTTAAAAATGTAGTATCCAATGTTCCATCTAAATTTAACCTCGATAAAAGTTTAACATAACCTAAATTATCACTATGAGCTACAATATATTTTCCATTAGATAATACACATACTTTTCCATAAATTATACTTTGATTAGGATTGAATGTATTGTCTACTGTTCCATTTACATTTAATCTCTTAAAAATATTTCCACTTGAAGTTTGTGCAACTAAACTAATTTTACCATCTGGATTTAAGTAAATTTCACCTTTAGTTGGAACATTATATAAGTATAATTGAAAGTTAAAAGATGTATCTAAACTTCCATCTGCGTTTAGACGTACGATATTTTTTACATTAACACTATTGTATTTGTTGAAACTTCCTAAAACAAGTATTTTACCATCTGGTTGTATTACAAAATCTTTTATAAAGACTTCATCGCCAGATGTAGCTTCAAACCCTATTCCTGTATTAAAACTTACATCCAACAAATTATTATTAAGTCGTATTATTTTATTTTTAGTTATGATCATAATTTTTTGATCATCTAAAACAACACTTTTCAAAACTTCATTATTTACAAAATAATGATTTAAAGGTAAATCAAATTGGTTAAAATCAGAATCTCTTGTAAAAGCATCTTGAATTTGAGCATTTACCATAAAAGAAAAAAAGAATAAAAAGTATAGTTTTTTCATTTGTAAGAATTTAAGTTACAAATATAAATAAAAAAAGTCCTGACTTTCATCAGGACTTTTAAATATTAAAAAGAATTCAGAGATTATTTACCTCCTTTTTCCATTTTAGCTTTTAATTCAGCAAGAATATCGTTATTATCACCTAAAGTAGATGTTTGAGCTGAACTATTTGATGTAGTTTCAACTGCAGTTTTAACGTTTTTCTCTTCTTCTTCTCTGAAGATAGCTGTATGAGAAGCTACCACTCTTTTGAATTCTTTATTGAACTCAATAACTTTAAAGTCAGCAGTATCTCCTTTTTTCAATTTTTTACCGTCTTCTTTTTCTAAGTGACGTGTAGGAATGAAAGCAACGATATCGTCACCAAATTCTACAGTAGCTCCTTTGTCAACGATTTCTGAAATTGTTCCGTTGTGGATAGTTCCAACAGCGAAAGCATCTTCATACTTATCCCAAGGATTTGGAGTTGTTTGTTTGTGACCTAAAGATAATTTACGACCTTCAACATCTAACTCTAAAACAACTACATCTAATTTATCACCTACGTTTACAAATTCAGATGGGTGTTTGATTTTCTTAGTCCAAGATAAATCAGAGATATATACTAAACCGTCGATACCTTCTTCTAACTCTACGAAAATTCCGAAGTTAGTAAAGTTTCTAACGATTCCAGTGTGTTTAGAACCTACTGGGTATTTAGCAGTGATATCAGTCCATGGATCTTGCGTCATTTGTTTGATACCTAAAGACATTTTTCTTTCATCTCTATCAAGAGTTAAGATAACCGCCTCTACTTCATCACCAATTTTCATGAAATCTTGAGCTGATCTTAAGTGAGTAGACCAAGACATTTCAGAAACGTGGATCAAACCTTCAACACCTTCAGCAACTTCGATGAAAGCACCGTAATCAGCTAAAACAACTACTTTACCTTTTACTTTATCACCAACTTTTAATTCAGCTCCTAAAGCATCCCATGGATGAGCGTGTAATTGTTTTAAACCTAATTGAATTCTTGTTTTCTCATCATCGAAATCAAGGATTACAACGTTTAATTTTTGGTCTAATTCTAATACTTCAGATGGGTGGTTGATTCTTGACCAAGATAAGTCAGTGATGTGGATTAATCCGTCTACACCTCCTAAGTCGATGAATACACCGTAAGAAGTAATGTTTTTAACAACACCTTCTAATACTTGACCTTTTTCTAACTGACCGATAATTTCTTTTTTCTGAACTTCGATATCAGCTTCGATAAGCGCTTTGTGAGATACTACTACGTTTTTGAATTCGTGGTTAATTTTAACTACTTTGAATTCCATAGTTTTGTTCACATATTGATCGTAATCACGGATTGGTTTTACATCAATTTGAGAACCTGGTAAGAATGCTTCGATTCCGAATACGTCAACGATCATACCACCTTTAGTTCTACATTTTACGAAACCATTAACGATTTCTCCTGTTTCATTAGCAGAAATAACTCTATCCCATGCTTTGATAGTTCTAGCTTTTCTGTGAGATAATACTAACTGACCTGTTTTGTCTTCACGAACGTCGATTAATACTTCTACTTTATCACCAACTTTTAAGTTAGGATTGTAACGGAATTCGTTTAGAGAGATAACACCTTCAGATTTAGCGTTGATATCAACGATAGCATCTCTATCAGTAATTCTTACAACAACTCCTTCTACTACTTCCTCATCTCCTGTAGAAATGAAAGTTTTAGTTACTAGATCTTCAAATTCTTGTAAGTTTTTCTCGTCAACTGCATCAATACCTTCTGCATAGTTGTGCCAGTTAAAATTCGCTAAAAACTCTTCTTGTGTTTTGTTAATTTCAGACATGCTGATTAAAAAATTTGTATGCCGTGCTTCTAGCGTTTCTTAATGCGAAATAGAAAACAACAGCAGTGTTTTACTTAAATGATTGACACCTAATGGAAACGCTATCCGCCAAAAGGTGCGCAAAATTACAACTATATTTTTGATTTACAAAACTTTGAATACTAGTTTTTATTGCGATTCTAACATTTTTTTATGTTTTGTAACTGAGTTATTTTGAATACATTTGCGAAAATTAATTTAAAACGATGAAAAAAATAACATTATTAGCTTTATTTACATTATCAATAATTTCTTGTAACAATTTAAAAGATAATGAATTTCTTATTTCTGGGACAGCAAATGGAATTGAAAACGGGAAAAAAGTTTTTGTCGAAATTCAAGATGAAAATGGAGTAATCGCAAAAGACACTGGTGTAATTGAAAATGGAAAATTTGAATTAAAAGGATCTACAGATAACATCGACTTAGGTTTTATTAGAATTGAAAATGAAAAAATTAATTTACCAATAATTCTTGAAGAAGGTAAAATTAAAATTAATATCGTTAAAGATTCGCTTCAAAAATCAACGATTGAAGGTACTTTTAACAATGATAAATTCCAAAAATTCAATAACGAATCTGTTGCTATTTTAGAAAAAGTTAAAAAATTTGAAAAAGAGAACAATCCTAAAATGCAAAAAGCACTAACTGAAAACGACACTGTTACCGTTAACAAAATAAAGAAAGAATACAAAAACTTTCAAAACGATATGAACGATTATTCTAAAACTTTTATTAAGAATAATCCTGATGCCTTTATTTCTGTTTTGTTATTAGAAAATTTCTTAATGAGAGAATATATTCCTGCAACAGAAATTAAAAGCTTTTATGACAAATTGGATAAAAAATTAGTAAATACAAAAAGTGCTCAGAATATTAAAAAAACTCTTGACCTTATGTTAGCAGTTGTTGTTGGTAAACCTGCTCCAAAATTCTCTGCAAAATCACCTGAAGGAAAATTAATTTCTTTAGACGAATCATTAGGTAAAGTAACTATTGTTGATTTTTGGGCTTCATGGTGTGCACCATGCCGTAAAGAAAACCCTAATGTAGTTGCTCTTTACAACGAATACCACAGCAAAGGTTTAAATATAATAGGAGTTTCTTTAGATCAAGACGCTAAAAAATGGAAAGATGCAATTGCGAAAGACAATTTGAGCTGGATTCATGTTTCTAATCTTAAATATTGGGATGAACCTATTGGAAAACAATACGGTATTTCTTCTATTCCTGCTACCTTTATTTTAGATGCTAAAGGAAATATTGTGGCAAAAGACTTAAGAGGAGATGCTTTACGCGCAAAAGTAAAAGAACTTTTAGACGCGAAATAATTCCTTTTATTTATTAAAAATTAAAAATCTCCTTAGGGAGATTTTTTATGTTTTTCATTTACAGAAGGTTATAAAATAGTCAATAAAATAGTAGTAAATTCCTTTGTAGGAATAAAAAACAATTCTATATTTGCAACCGCTTAGTCAAATAAGCAAGATGGCTTGGGGAGATACTCAAGCGGCCAACGAGGGCGGACTGTAAATCCGCTGATTACATCTTCGCAGGTTCGAATCCTGCTCTCCCCACAAAAGCACCTTTTATTAGGTGCTTTTTTTATTTCCCTAAATCAAATTTTTTAAACCTATACTATTCCTTATATTTGCCTAAATTTATTTATTATGCAACATATTATCGACCGCTTCATAAGCTACGTTACAATAGATACCGAATCAGATCCAAATTCTGACACTACACCAAGTACTAAAAAACAACTTGACCTAGCCAATCTTTTAGTAAAAGAACTAAAAGCTATGGGAATGACAGATGTAACTATCGATAAAAATGGTTACGTTATGGCAACTTTAGAAAGTAATGTAAAACACAATGTTCCAACTATCGGATTTGTATCCCATTATGATACTACTCCTGATTTTACAGGAGCTAATGTAAAACCGCAAATTGTAAAAAATTACGATGGTGGCGATATCATATTAAACAAAAAACAAAACATCGTTTTATCACCAAGTTATTTTAAAGATTTACTTTTATACAAAGGACAAACTTTAATTACAACCGATGGTACTACACTTTTAGGAGCTGATGACAAAGCCGGAATCACCGAAATTATGTCAGCAATGGAATACCTAATCCAACATCCCGAAATCAAACACGGTAAAATTCGTGTAGGTTTTACACCTGATGAAGAAATTGGTCGTGGTGCACACAAATTTGATGTTGAAAAATTTGGTTGCGAATGGGCATATACTATGGATGGAAGTCAAATTGGCGAATTAGAATATGAAAATTTTAATGCCGCTGGAGCTAAAATCATATTTAAAGGAAAAAGCGTTCACCCAGGCTATGCAAAAGGAAAAATGATTAACTCGATGTTGTTAGCCAATCAATTCATTTCTAAATTACCAAAGAACGAAATTCCTGAAAAAACAAAAGGTTATGAAGGATTTTTCCACGTAGTAGGAATTTCTGGAAGTATTGAAGAAACAGTGGTTGAATTAATCATTCGCGACCATAGTGCTAAAAAATTCAAAGAAAGAAAAGAGTTTATCCATGAATTAGCGAATAAATTCAATAAAAAGTGGAAAAAACAATTTGGTGAAGATATCGTAATTGCAGAAGTAAAAGACCAATACTACAATATGAAAGAAAAGGTAAAACCTGTTTTCCATATTGTTGAAATTGCCGAAAAAGCCATGAAAGAATTAGGCATTAAACCAATCATAAAACCTATTCGCGGTGGAACTGATGGTTGTCAATTATCATACAAAGGATTGCCTTGCCCAAATATCTTCGCAGGAGGTCATAACTTCCATGGAAAATACGAATATGTACCTGTTGAAAGCATGGTTAAAGCTACCGAAGTAATTGTGAAAATTGCAGAAATTACAGCTGCAACTAAAAAATAAATCAATACTAGAATAGAAAACTATTATAAAGACAAGCTTTTTGTAGCTTGTCTTTTTTTGTATATTCGTACATCATTTTTATTCATTACAAATAAAAACCAATTATGTTTCAAATTATAAATCTTAGAAAAAGCTTATCGATAGCTGTAATTACTTCACTTTCTATATTTTCTTTTGCTCAAGAAAAACACTTAAAAAACATCAAACAATTAACTTTTGGAGGCGATAATGCCGAAGCATATTTTAATCCAAAAGGTGATAAACTAACACTTCAAGTTACCAATAAAGCCTTTGGAGTTTCGTGTGATCAAATCTTTATGCTGGATTTACAAGCAAAAGAATTTAATGAAAAAAGTTTGCAATTGGTTTCTACGGGAAAGGGAAGAACTACTTGTTCCTTCTACATGCCAGACGGAAAACATATCATATATGCTTCTACTCATGCAGCAGATCACGCTTGTCCGGCTCCACCAAAACCTATTGAAGGTAAATATCTTTGGGCAATTTATCCAGAATTTGACATTTACATGGCCGATTTGAACGGGAATATTGTAAAACAATTAACTAATTCTCCGGGATATGATGCCGAAGCCGTAGTTTCTCCTGATGGAAAGAAAATTGCATTCACCAGTGTTAGAAGTGGCGATTTAGAGATTTACACTATGGATATCGATGGGAGCAATTTAAAACAAATCACTTCTGGATTAGGATATGATGGTGGTTGCTTCTTTTCGCACGATAGCAAGAAAATCGTATTCCGTTCGTCTCGTCCAAAAACAGCTGAAGCAATTAAAGAGTATAAAGATTTATTGGCACAAAATTTAGTGGCTCCATCTGAAATGGAAATCTACACTTGCAACATCGATGGTTCCGATTTAAAACAAATTACGAATCTTGGAAAAGCCAATTGGGCACCTTACTTCCACCCTTCTGATAAAAAAATCATCTTCTCTTCGAATCATCATTCCACTCGTGGTTATGATTTCCAGTTGTACATGATTGATACCAATGGTGAAAACTTACAGCAAATTACTTGGGAAAGCGAATTTAATGCGTTTCCAATGTTTTCTCCTGATGGAAAAAAGCTAGTATTCTCAAGTAACAGAATGCAAAGTAAACCTAGAGAAACCAACGTTTTCATCGCCGATTGGGTTGAAGGAGATACCGCTGAAATTGCACAACCAAAATCACTAAAAAAACATATAACTTATTTAGCTTCTGATGAATTACAAGGTCGCTTAACCGGTTCGGAAGGTGAAAAAAAAGCTGCCGATTATATTGCAAAAGAATTCAAAGCTTTAGGATTGAAACCTTATGCGAATAATAGTTATTTCCAAAAATTCAATTACAAAGTAAAATTGAATCCTCATGCTACAGATGGTTCGGGTGACAAAGCCAATCATGGAACTAATGTGATTGCGTTTTTAGACAACAAAGCGTCTAAAACGATTATTATTGGTGCGCATTACGATCATCTAGGTTTAAACGAACACAATCATTCTACAAAACCAAATTCTCATGGTGAAATTCATAACGGAGCCGATGATAATTCTTCTGGTGTTGCTGGAGTTTTGGAATTAGCTCGAATGTTATCAACAAACAAAACCAAAGAAAATACGAATTACATTTTTGCTTTATTTTCAGGTGAAGAAGATGGTTTAATTGGTTCAAAACACATGACAGAAACTTTTAAATCATTATATCCAAATGTTATCACAATGATAAACATGGATATGATTGGAAGATTAAATGCTGATAAAGGGTTAACTGTGGGTGGCGTAGGAACTTCTCCTGAATTCACTAAAATCGTTAACAAAAATAAACCCGCTGGTTTTAATGTTACTTTAGATCTTGCAGGACAAGGACCTTCTGACCACACTTCATTTTATTTAAAAGATATTCCGGTGTTGTTTTTCTTTACAGGAACTCATAACGATTATCACAAACCAAGTGATGATGAGGATAAAATCAATTACTATGGTGTTAGAAACATTACGGATTATGTTTTTAGAGTATGCTCAGAAATTGAAAAATTAGAGAAAGTTGAATTCAATAAAACAGCTATGAATACTGAAAAAGTAGTTCCAAAATACAAAGTAACTCTAGGAATTATGCCTGATTATACTGACCACGGAGATGGGTTACACATTGATGGTGTTACGGATAATCGTCCCGCGCATGCAGCAGGAATTTTAGCGGGAGATATTCTAGTAAAAATTGGAGATTGTGAAATAAAAGAAGTATATAGTTATATGGATTGCTTGGCCAAATTAAGTGTTGGTGATGAAAAAGACGTAACCATAATGAGAAACGGCAAACCAATTACAGTAAAAGTAAAATTCTAAAATCAAATTAAAGAGGACAATGTTCCTCTTTTTTTTATCAAGATTTATTATATTTGATAAACACAAAAATAACTGTTTTGGAAAAAAATCCTTGGAACAAAACCAATCAATGGGAAAACGAATTGGAGCTATTGCATGCTATCATTCGTAAAACTTTATTGATTGAAACTACGAAATGGGGTGGCCCAGTTTACACTTATAAAAGTAAAAATGTTTTAGGAATCGGAGGTTTTAAATCCTATTTTGGAATTTGGTTTTACAATGGTGTTTTTTTAAAAGATGAGAAAAAACTGCTAATAAATGCTAATGAGGAAAACACCAAATCCTTACGTCAAATGCGATTTAATTCCGCTAACGAAATTGATGAAAAGTTAATTTTAGCCTATATTAAAGAAGCTATTGAAATTGAAGAAAAAGGTTTAGTTATTCCTAAAGAGAAAAAAGAAACCATTATCCCTGAATTATTACAAAACGAATTGGATAGAAATTCGGAACTCTTAGATAAATTCAATGCATTTGCTCCATATAAACAAAGAGAATTTATTGAATACATAACTTTGCCAAACAAGAAAAAACTCAAATTTCACGACTTGAAAAAATAATTCCTGTGATATTAGAAGGTCGAGGCTTAAACGACAAATACAGAGCATAAAAAAAGCCGAATTTCAATTAAGAAATTCGGCTTTATCTATTTAAAAAATCTTATTTTGCAGCTAATTTAGCACTCATTTCCATTGAAATAGCAGATTTTTCCATTTTGATTTTTCCAGC
>NZ_JAIWOF010000101.1 GCF_020217025.1 Flavobacterium sp.
CATTGTTTCTACAACGATTGTATCTTCATTCATTTCTGCAATTTTACCGTGTATTCCAGCTTTAGTGATAATTTTATCACCTACTTTTAATCCACTTTCAAATGCTTTTTCTTTTTTGGCTCTTTGTTGTTGAGGTCTTATTAATAAGAAATAAAACACAGCAATCATTAATACAATTTGTATTGCTAAACTTGGATTCATACGTTGTTTATTATTTAGCTACTACTTAGCAGCTGGTGTTACATTTGCTTTAATTTTAAACGTTTCGCGACCATTTTCTGTATTAGTCGTTAACGTTACCGTTTTTTCTTGTTGACCTGGTTTGTTTCTTGAGTTAAAAGAAACTTTAATAGGAGCTGATTCTCCTGGTTTAATAGGATCTTTAGGCGGCTCAGGAACGGTGCATCCACAACTTCCTTTAGCATCAGAAATAATCAAATCAGAATCTCCTACGTTTTTTACAACAAATTCTGTTTCAACTTTATCTCCTTCGTTAATAGTCCCAAAATCGTGAATTTCTTTGTCTAATTCAATTTTTGGTAATTTACCAACTAATGCTTTTTCAGCTTCTATGGTTTGCATATCAGCATCTGTAATTTTATCTGCTGCACTTTCTTGTTTACATGCAGTAGCTAACACAACTAAGGAAAGGGCAAATAACCCAACTGACTTTCTTATCATATTTTTAAAATTTTATAATAAACCTCTACCTGATTTTTTTAATTTTCCGTCTTGAGTAAATTCTTTTACCAAGTTATCTAAAATTCCGTTGATAAAAATACTACTTTTTGGTGTAGAATACTCCTTTGCAATCTCTAAATATTCGTTAATTGTTACTTTCGTTGGAATAGATGGAAATTTTAACAACTCACAAATTGCCATTTTTAAAATAATCGTATCAATTTCAGCAATACGTTCTACATCCCAATTTGGCGTTTTATCAATATATTCTTTAGATAATTCAACTTCGTTTAAAACTGTTTTTCTAAATAAGTTTTTTACAAATTCTTTATCATCTTCATCTTTGTAGACTTTTGGAATTACTAAAGTATCTTGTTCTCCTTTTAATTGTTTTATTTGCTTCACAATTAAAGTATTAATTGCTGGTAAATCGTCCAACCAAGTCAATTTATGATCTTCTAAATAATCATATAAACGGTCGCTTGGAGCAATTACTTCGGTATATAAATCAACAATAAAGTTTTTATCCTCTTCAAAACTACCAACAGGTTTTTGCATGTAATTTTGGTACAATTCACTTTCTTTAATCGTATCAATCAAACCTAAAATAATATCATCATTCAATTTCCAATTATTGATATTATTATCATCTAAAGCAGTTTCCAATGCTTCCGATTCGGTTAATAAAACCAAAACTTTGTTATTAATAAATTTTAAATTAGGATTGATTTCTTCTTTAGTAGCTAAATGTTTTTTAGAAGCCAAATCGATGTATTCCTCTTCTTTCTTTTTGATTTCGATAAGTGCTGAAAGCAATAAAAGATACAAGTTTTGGGTGTTTTCGATACTTTGAAAAAGGAATTTTTCTTCTTTATCCAAATGATCAGATTGGTGTTGGTGCATCGCATAAATACTTTGCATCACTTTTACTCGGATATGTCTTCTGTTTAACATACTAATTAAGAACTTTATAAAATTAAGAGAGCGAAAAAGTTTCCTCTTTCGCTCTGCAAAAATACAATTTTATTTAAAACGAATTACTTCTTTAATTCATTTTTTGCATCATCAATACGTTTTTGCGCCATTGAAAAAGCTGCTTGATGCGTAGTAATGTTGTTATCATCTGCAAATTTGAAAATCTCTAATGCTGTGTTGTAGATGTTTTCTGTTTTTTCCATAACCTGAGCATTCGTCCATTTTACTAATTCAGAATACACATTAATTACACCACCAGCATTGATTAAGAAATCAGGTGCGTATAAAATACCTTTTTCTTTTAAGATTTTTCCGTGAACTGCTTCGTTTGCTAATTGGTTATTAGCAGCTCCAGCAATGATAGAAGCTTTGATATTGTTAATAGTAGCATCGTTAATAGTAGCTCCTAAAGCACAAGGTGCGTAAATATCCACATCAGCACTGTATAAATCAGCACCTGTAAAAATCTTAGCTCCGTACTTCGCTCCTACTTGGTGTACTCTATCTTCGTTGATATCTGTAATTGTAACGATAGCGCCACTTTCTGTTAAGTGTTGAACTAAAACTTCACCTACGTGACCAATTCCTTGTACAAAAACACTTTTACCTTCTAAATTATCAGAACCGAATTTGTATTTAGCAGCCGCTTTCATTCCCATGAAAACTCCGTAAGCTGTAACAGGAGAAGGATTTCCAGAACCACCTCTTTCAACTGAAATACCAGCAACGTGTTTTGTTACTTCGTTAACTGTATCCATGTCTTTAGTTTCCATTCCTACATCTTCTGCAGTGATATATTTTCCAGATAATGAATCTACAAATTGTCCAAAACGACGCATTAATTCAGGCGTTTTTTGAGTTTTAGCGTCACCAATGATAACCGCTTTTCCACCACCTAAATTTAATCCCGAAATTGAGTTTTTGAAAGTCATTCCACGAGACAAACGTAAAACGTCATTTAACGCTTCCCATTCGTTTGTATAATTCCACATTCTAGTTCCTCCTAATGCAGGTCCTAAAACTGTGTTATGAATTCCAATAATTGCTTTTAATCCTGTATCTTTGTCGTGACAAAATACAACTTGCTCATGGCCGTCAAAAGATACCTGACCAAAAACTGGATCTACTTTATGAAGCTCATTTGCTTTTAATAATTCTGCTGTCATGTGATTTGAGTTGGGTTGAAAATTATTCAATATTTAATTACAATATTACGAATAATTTTAAAATGATTCAAGAAATTATATTTATTTTAATAATTTAGCAATGAAAAGCTAAAAAAACCGATAATCGTTCATTATCAATTGGTTATCTTTTTAATGAATTTGATACAGAAATTGTATCACACTAAAGAATACTATGAAAGAATTACAATATTTAAACAAATACTTTGTTAAATACAAATATCGTTTCCTACTAGGAATAGTCATTACAATTGTAGCACAAATCTTCTCTTTATTTACTCCTGAGTTGATTGGAAACTCCATTAAAGTAATTGAAGACTATGTAAAAAGTCCTGATGGTGACCTACTTAGCTTCCAAAAAACATTGTTTCACAACATTTTACTGATTTTAGGAACTACAATTGTTGCTGGATTTTTCACGTTCTTAATGCGTCAAACTCTAATTGTTATGTCGCGCCACGTAGAATTTGATTTGAAGAACGAAATTTTCAATCATTATCAAACGTTAACACAAAGTTTCTACAAACGCAATCGCACCGGAGATTTAATGAATCGTATTAGCGAAGACGTTGGAAAAGTGAGAATGTATGTTGGTCCAGCCGTAATGTATTCATTAAATACCTTAATGCGTTTTACAATTGTGGTGATTTATATGTATAACATTTCGCCAAAACTAACTTTATATTCTTTATTACCCTTACCGCTTTTATCGTACAGTATTTTTAAAATTAGTTCGATGATTCATAAAAGAAGTGGTGAATTTCAAAAGAATCTATCAACGCTTTCTTCGTTTACACAAGAAATTTTCTCCGGAATTCGAGTAATTAAAGCCTATGCCATTGAAGGTAAAAAACAAAATGAATTTACTGATTTAAGCAATGAGAGCAGAGCAAAAGCAATGGATTTAGCAAGAGTAAATTCGCTTTTTGGTCCGTTGATGATTTTGCTTATTGGATTGAGTAACTTGGTCGTAGTTTATGTTGGTGGTTCTATGTACATCAATAACGATCCTGAAATTGCAAGTATTGGAGTTATTGCCCAATTCATTTTATACATCAATATGTTGACTTGGCCAGTAGCATCTTTAGGTTGGGTTTCTTCATTGGTTCAAGAAGCAGAAGCTTCGCAAAAACGTATTAATGAATTCCTAAAAGAGGAACCTGAAATTAAAAATACGATTAGCAGTCATACTTCAATTGAAGGCGCAATTAAATTTGATAAGGTTTCTTTTGAATACGAAGACACTAAAATTAAAGCTTTAGACGAAATTTCGTTTGAAGTTAAAAAAGGAAAAACGTTAGCGATTCTAGGAAAAACAGGTTCTGGAAAATCGACTCTTTTAACTTTAATAAGTCGTTTGTATGATACGACTTCAGGAACAGTTTCTATTGACAACAAAGACATTAAAGACTTAAATTTATTTGATTTACGGAATCAAATAAGTGTGGTGCCACAAGATGCTTTCTTGTTTTCGGATAGTATCAAAAACAACATCAAATTTGGGAACAAAAATGCTACTGATGAAGAAGTTATGGAAGCCGCTAAAAAGGCCGTTGTTCATGACAATATTATGAATTTCAATCAGCAATATGAAACGGTTTTGGGTGAACGAGGTATTACATTATCTGGTGGACAAAAGCAACGTGTTTCTATTGCAAGAGCTTTAATTAAAAATGCTCCCGTACTTCTTTTAGACGATTGCTTAAGCGCCGTAGATACCGAAACCGAAGAAACCATTTTAAACAATTTATTAGACTATTGCAAAGACAAAACAACTATAATTGTGAGTCACCGAGTTTCTTCAGCCAAAAATGCAGATTGGATTATCATTTTAGACGAAGGAAAAATCAAAGAGCAAGGTACTCATTCTCAACTATTAGACCTTAATGGTTATTACAAAGAGTTATACTTAAAACAACTTTCGGAAAAAGAAATTGACTAAAATTTTGTTTTATCCGATTTTTTTTAGATTTTTGAGACGCTATAACACTAATTAATTGACAGTAGGATTATGAGAGAAAATGACATGTTAGAAAAAGAAGATATTTTTTCTAAAGTATTGCGTGCAGGAAGAAGAACGTATTTCTTTGATGTAAGAGCTACAAAAGCAGATGATTACTACATTACCATTACTGAAAGTAAAAAGTTTACAGAAGAAGATGGTTCATTTCACTTTAAAAAACACAAAATTTATTTGTACAAAGAAGATTTCGCTGCTTTCAGAGAAATTTTAGATGAAATGACTGATTTTGTTCTAGACCAAAAAGGAGAAGAGGTAATCTCAGAAAGACATCAAAAAGATTTCAAAAGAGAAATTTACGCTGAAGGAAACGACGAAGTAAAATCAGCGGAAAGTTTTACTAATATTGATTTTGACGATATTTAATCATAAGATTACAAAATACAAATCCCAAACTCTTAATTGAATTTGGGATTTTTTTTATCCAATACGCAACCCATTTTCAACCAGAATATCTGAAGTCAGCAAAACAATATCGTTCTCCTCGCCTACTGAGCCCAATACCAAACATTCGCTCATAAAATCTGCAATTTGTTTTTTAGGAAAATTGACAACCGCAATAATTTGTTTCCCGATTAAATCTTCTTTAGTGTAACGTTTGGTTATTTGAGCCGAAGATTTTTTAATTCCTAATTCAACACCAAAATCAATAGTTAATTGATAGGCAGGTTTCTTTGCTTTTGGAAAATCTTGTACATCCAAGATAGTTCCAACGCGCATTTCAACTTTTTCAAAATCGTTCCAAGTTATCATAGGGTATAAAATAAAAAAGTACAATTTACCGAAGTAAATCATACTTATACTATAATTTGATAAATTTTTATTTTTTCGGTTTTACTTTACAAGTATTAATTCCTAACAAAGTGTAAAGTGGACAAAATTGTACAGAAGCTGTAACAACCATCACGGCACCTACACCTAATGCTACCCATTTCATAGTTCCTTCTAACATTCCTGAAAGTCCTAAAATTAGCGCAATAACACCAATCATGACGCGTAAAAAACGGTCACCTGTACCTACATTTTTTTTCATAATTTAAAGTATTAAGTTTATTTAACTGTTGGTTTATTCTCGTTTGTCCAATTGGTGATTCCTCCTTCTAAATCAGAAATATTTTTGAATCCCAATTCTTTTAATCTCGTTGCCGCTTTAGAACTTCTACCTCCAAGTTTACAATAGACCATTACTGGTTTTTCTTTATCTAAACTAGCTACTTTAGCATCAAAATCATCAGCCGTAACATCAATATTTATTGCATTTTCTAAATGACCTTCATTAAATTCTTCTAGCGTACGAACATCTACCAATTGAACATCAGGCTGTGCCATTTTTTTCTCATATTTGGCTACATCTAATACTTGAACACCATCTGCTTGATTCTTCAAACAAGAAGTCAATCCAAAAAATAGAATGACCAAACTCAATACTTTTAATTTCATTATTTTTATGTTTTAGTTTGTTTTCGTTTATAAATATACAAAAAATCAATTTAAATGATTACTAATAATAGCTGATAAATCTCTAGCACTCAAAACTCCTGATTGGCGCCATAACATTTTTCCTGTTTTAAATAACATTAAGGTTGGTACGCCTCTAACCATAAAATGACTCGCCAAATCTTGGTGTTGGTCGACATTTACTTTTATAATTTTAACAGCATCTTTTAAATTCAATTTTACTTCTTGCAATATGGGCGACATCATTTTACAAGGGCCACACCAATCGGCGTAGAAATCCACTAAAACCAAATCGTTACCATTAATAATATCATTAAATTTTGCATTCATAATTTTCCTTATTATTCTTTACCAAAGATACGATTTGAAATTGCTTTCTTCTGTAATATTTGTTACACAAAGTTCACATGATAAATATCATTTTTTTTTGTTTTAAAGCGCTATAAGTTTGTATTGTGCTAAAAATCTATTGCTATGTCAGTCTCAATTGTCCAAAAATATAATGTTCCAGGACCTCGCTATACAAGTTATCCAACTGTTCCTTACTGGGAAGAGGAAAAATTCCATTTAGAAGATTGGAAGAGAACTTTGTTACAATCTTTTAAAGAATCCAATGCTAATGAAGGTATAAGTTTATATATTCATTTACCATTTTGCGAAAGTTTGTGTACGTTTTGTGGTTGTAACAAAAGAATTACCAAACGCCATGAAGTAGAAGATCCCTACATAACAGCGGTGATTAAAGAATGGAAACTATATTGCGATTTATTCCCAAGAAAACCTATTATTAAAGAAATTCACTTAGGCGGCGGAACACCAACGTTCTTTTCTCCAGAAAATTTAGAATGTTTGATAAATGGCATATTTCAATACGCTACAAAAGCTGAAGAACACGAATTTAGCTTTGAAGGACATCCAAACAATACTACAAAACAACATTTACAAACACTATACGATTTAGGTTTTAGACGCGTAAGTTTTGGAGTGCAAGATTATTCACCAAAAGTGCAAGAAGCCATTCATAGAATTCAACCTTTTCATAATGTGGCTAAAGTTACATTTTGGGCAAAAGAAATTGGATATACATCTATTGGTCACGATTTAATTTTCGGATTACCATTTCAAACATTAGCCGACGTTAAAGATACAATTGATAAAACCAAATCGTTACAACCCGATAGATTAGCTTTTTACAGCTACGCGCACGTGCCATGGATTAAAGGCAACGGTCAACGTGGATTTAAAGACAAAGATTTACCAAAAGACGACGAGAAACGAATGTTGTATGAAGAAGGTAAAAAACAACTAGCTCAAAACGGCTATCACGAAATTGGAATGGACCATTTTGCATTAGAAAACGACAGTATGTTTACTTCATTTAAAGAAGGAAAACTACATCGTAATTTCATGGGCTATACCGCTTCAAAAACGCAATTGATGATTGGTTTAGGCGTTTCATCTATTAGCGATAGCTGGTACAGTTTTGCACAAAATGAGAAAACAATCGAAGATTATTACACGCATTTAGCCGATAATCAATTACCTATTTTTAGAGGTCACGTTTTAACGCCAGAAGATTTAATTATCAGAAGACATATTTTGAATTTGATGTGTCAATTTACCACTTCTTGGAAAGACAAAGCTTTAGATTTCCCTGAATTACCTTCGGTATTAGCTAGCTTAGAAGAAATGCAAGAGGATGGATTTTTAACTATCAAAGACGATACCATAACCGTAACCGAAAAAGGAAAACCATTCGTTAGAAATATCTGTATGGCATTCGATTTAAGATTAATCCGAAAAGCACCAGAAACCAAGCTATTTTCAATGACGATTTAAGTTCAACAAAACTATTCGTATAGAATATATCCAGGTTTCGACAATTGGAAATCATACAATGATAAATTCGTGTTTTCAAACGAATTAAACTTATTTATTCCATCACCTTCAAAAGGAATGGTTGGATAATACGAGAAGGATATTTGAAAACTATTAAATACCAAAAAGTCATTATTGATTAAAGCACCAATACTAAATTTGGAATATACTTTACTCGAAAACAAAGCTTTTTCGTTTGCCAAAGAACCAAGCGTCATGTTGAAATACGGACTAAATCGGAAACCATACCAACTTCCGGGAATATAAGATTGTGTTTGAAAAGAAACAGTCCATTTTTGTGTGCCGTTTAAACGATTATTAAATCCAGGCAAACCATCTGCTTCAAGTAAATTCAGACGATCCTTAAACGATTCATCTCGATTGTTTCCCCAAACATAAGTAGGTTTCACAAATTGCCTAAAATGCCATTTTCCCCAAGAAAGTAAAGGACTAAAATAATTGAAGCCCATCTTAAAAGTAGTTTGTTCAGTTAATCCAGCATCGTAAAAACTGCCCCATTCTGCAAAACCACTGGCATATCCAAAAGAACATTTTTTTCCATAGGAAAGACTCAAACCCGTATACATTCGAGAATTACTGTTTTTTTCTTGATGTCCAATGATTAATGCAATATTTTCTCCATACGGAATATCCTCCGTAATATTATAATTGAAAACAAAGGTATCTTGATAGAATTTTTGTCTAGAAACCCCAATCATTCCAATCCAATTCTTTTCATTTGAAAAATAATTCGAAGGATCTAAAGAGGCTTCTGGCATTCTTCCAAAAACTTTTTGATTATAAGTTAAAGCCAAAATTAAATTCGTAAAATAGCGTTCCGGATTTGATTTTGAATTGATTTTAAACGCTCTACCATACCAATATTCTTGAAGATCATAAGATACTTTTTGTAATGAAATCGTATCTAAAACCGGAAATTGCTCCGTTCGTAATCTATTTTCAAAATAAAAACCTCCTGCATTTTTAGTGATTACAGAATAAAATGGTCGATTGATGTTTACACTTCGCTTACTATCATTATTGAATTCATTCGCATAATCCAAATCAAAACGGAAATAGGTATTCTTAATATTATTGATAGAATATTGCGCATAAACCGCACGCTCTTTGGTATCAAAACGATTTCTAATATTTCCGCTTATCAAATGCCCAAAACCTAAAATATTGCGTTCGGTTAACTTGACACTACTCTCAGAAGAAGACAAACTTCCTGTAGGAATTAAAGTCCACGAATCCAAAACCCTAATTTTAATATCAATCGAATCTTTGTTTTTAGGAATATCAACGGGAACAATTGTAACTTCACGAATATAACGTTGGCTTCTTATTAAACGTTCTGATTCTAACAATAACTTAGCATCTAATTTATCATTCTTCTTAAAAAGCATGATATTTCGAATTGTTATTTCCTTAGTTTTAATATGTACCGAATTACCAAAATTTTCTAATTTACGTTTTGGCACTTTCTTTTCATTCGTAACGGAATAACCAAATGGATCAAGTGTTTCAATGGTTATATTTCGAATAATTTTTCCTTCTTGATATTTTTTCACCACTTTCACCTCTTTTTTAGGCTTAGAAGGAATCAAATTCTCTGCTTTAAGAGCCGATTCTCTAAAAATAAGTTTATACACAAATCTTGAAAACTTGCTTTTCTTAGACAAATCATTAATATCCTGATAAATCGAGATACTATCCCTTTCTTTATCAACAGTTTGCGCCTTCCCTTTCCAGGAAATCATACAAATACATAAAAAAAGAGAAAGTTTCAATTTCATAGCTG
>NZ_JAIWOF010000102.1 GCF_020217025.1 Flavobacterium sp.
GAGTAAAAACTAAACTTCGGCGAAATTATTGTTTAAAAATCGAAAGTACTAATAAAATTGAGCAAATACAAGAACTTTGCTCTCGTTGCAGTGCACAAATACCATTCCAAAAAGATTATGTACCTTTGCAAACAATTTTATTTACGCATATGAAAACTTTCCTAGAATTCGATTTACCAAAATCATTACAAAAAGCATTAGACGAATTAGGTTTTGTTCACGCTACACCTATTCAAGAAAAATCGCATTCTGTAATTCTTTCAGGAAGAGACATGATGGGAATTGCACAAACCGGAACAGGAAAAACCTTCGCCTATTTGTTACCCATTTTAAAACAATGGAAATTTCAAAATAACGAATCACCAAGAGTAGTTATTTTAGTTCCAACGCGTGAATTAGTTGTACAAGTGGCTGAAGAAGTGGAAAAACTAACCAAATACATGAGTGTGCGAACACTTGGTATTTATGGTGGTGTCAACATCAATACACAACGTAAAGCATTAGCTGAAGGTGTCGATATTTTAGTCGGAACTCCTGGTCGTGTAATGGATTTAGGTTTAGATGGCGTTTTACGATTTGATGAATTACAAAAATTAGTCATTGACGAATTTGACGAAATCCTAAACTTAGGTTTCCGTGCGCAATTGACTTCGATTTTATCGATGATGCGTGGCAAAAAACAAAACATCTTATTCTCGGCAACCATGACCGAAGAAGTAGATGCCATGTTAGATGAATATTTCGAATTTCCTGAAGAAGTTTCTTTGGCACAAAGTGGAACTCCGTTAGAACAAATCGAACAAATTGTATATCAAGTTCCGAATTTCTTGACCAAATTGAATATGTTGAAACATTTGGTTCGTGAAACCGAAGGAATGGATCGTGTGTTAATTTTCGTCAACAACAAACGTATCGTAGAATTAGTTTCCGAAACCTTAGAAAGCGAATTTCCAGAGCAATTTGGCGTAATTCACTCCAACAAATCGCAAAACTATCGTTTGAATACGATGGCTGCTTTTCAAGCGGGCGAATTAAGAGGTTTAGTTACTACTGATATTATGGCGCGTGGTTTGGATATTTCCGATATTACGCACGTTATCAACCTACAATTTACCGAAGAACCAGAAAAATACATGCACCGTATCGGTAGAACCGGTCGTGCTGATAAAACGGGTGTTGCTATAAGTTTGATTTCCCCAAGTGAAGTGGAACCAAAAATTGAGGTAGAATTATTAATGAATACCGAAATTAAAGAACTTCCTATTCCAGAAGATTTAAAAATAGAAGAACGCTATTTAGACTTCGAAAAGGAAAAGAAAAAAATGAAGTTCTTACTAAAAACGCCTAAAAAAGAAGGTGGAGAAGCATTTCACAAGAAAAAAGAAAAAAACACTAAAGTCAACTTAGGCGGTCCAGGAAAACGTACTCCAAGAAAAACAGAATCCAGAAACCGAGCGGTTGAAAGAAAACGTGCGGAGAAGAAAAAGAAAAGATAATTGTCAATTATTAATTATCAATTCTATTTTCGTACTTTTGACAAATTCTAATTATAAATGCAGTTCAAACATCCAGAAATTCTCTACTTCCTTTTTCTGTTGGTTATACCAATTTTGGTGCATTTATTTCAATTACGTCGTTTTAAAAAAGAATATTTTACTAACGTAAAGCTTCTGAAAGAACTTCAAATTCAAACCCGAAAAAGTTCTAAAATCAAGAAATGGTTGTTGTTGGCAACACGCTTATTGTTGTTAACTTGTTTGATTTTAGCCTTTGCCCAACCTTTTTTTGACGCCAAAGACACCACAAACAAAGGAAACGAACTTATCATTTTATTAGACAACTCGTTTTCGATGCAAGCCAAAGGCGCAAAAGGCGAATTACTCAAACGCAGCATTCAAGATTTATTAGAAGAATTACCCGAAAACCAACAATTCTCATTACTTACGAATTCCGAAGTTTTTTGGGATACGGATATCAAATCCATTCAAAAAGAATTGCAGAATTTAAAATATTCTGCGATATCGTTTCAATTGGATTATTTGATTAATCAAGTCGAAACCAAAAAGAAAAACACTAAGAAAGACTACGTTATCATTACTGATGCTATCCAATCCGAAAGTAAAAAAGCATTGGATTTAGCCGAAAATAATGTTGTGTATTTCATCCAATCCGAAGCGCAAAACAAAACCAACATCAGCATTGATAAAGTTGCGATTTCACAAGTCCTAGATCAGTTTTACGAACTGAAAATAACGCTTCAAGCTTTTGGAGAAACTGAAAATGAAGTGCCACTTTCTGTTTTTAGTAACAACAAAGCAATTGCTAAAACCATCGCAAAATTTGAAACGCAAAAGACAGAAATTGCAATCACCATTCCAAAAAACGATTTCCACGGAAACATAAGTATCGAAGATAACAGCTTAAGCTACGACAACGATTACTATTTGAGCATTTCAAAACCAGAAAAAGCGAATGTAATTGCCATCGGAAATTCAGATAAAAACAATTTCTTAAGTCGCATATTCACGGCTGATGAATTTAATTTTCAAAGCACAGAATTAGCTACTTTAGACTACAATCAAATTGAAAATCAAGATGCGATTGTATTGAACGAATTGGAAGATTTACCAGTTGCTTTGGGAACGACATTGAAATCGTTTTACGAAAAAGGCGGTAATATTGTTTTAATTCCGAATGCAAAAAATACACCAAGTCTATTAAATGCTTTTGTGAAAAACTTTGGTGGATTCAACTATTCCCAACTTACAACTTCTGGAAAACAAATCACGAAAATCAACTTTAATCATCCGTTATATCAAACAGTTTTTGAGAAAAAAGTGAGTAATTTCCAATATCCAAATGTTAAAGAAAGTTTCACTTTATCAGGTATTACGAATATTTTACAATACGAAGACAATTCAGTTTTCGTGGGTTCGACTACGAATCGATTGGGAACTTTTTACGCTTTTTCGGCACCGATAAACAAACAAAATAGTAACTTCCAAAATGCGCCATTAATTGTTCCAACCTTCTACAACATGGGACAAAATCAAGGCAAAACCGGAATTAACGCTTACACCATTGGAGAAAACGAAAACCTAATTTTAGAAACGATTTTAGCCAAAGACGAAGTAGTTTCAGTACAAAAAGAAGGCTATAGTTTCATTCCGATGCAACAAATTTTGAATACCAAATGTAAATTATCGTTTGGTGATTATCCTGAAGAAGCAGGAAATTTTGATGTTATAAAAGCGAACAATTCGCTAAAGAAAATCAGCTTCAACTATCCAAGAACCGAAAGCGATTTAACGCAAGTTTCGACTACCAATTTTGAGAATTTCACTAAAGTAAACAACATAGCCACCGTTCTAAACGACATTGCTTATGAACGCACGAGCAATGAAATTTGGAAATGGTTTATCATCGCAACACTACTATTTTTAATAACAGAACTACTAATCCAAAAATTTGTAAAATGACGCAAGTTATTCTAAAACAAGCCAAAATTATCGACGCTTCAAGTCCGTTTCACAACCAAGTGATGGACATTAAAATTGAAAACGGAACGATAACTCAAATAGAAAAAGAAATTTCTGCTACTTCTGGGTTTGAAGTGGTAAATATTCCAAACTTACACGTTTCCAAAGGTTGGATGGACAGCTCGGTTTCTTTTGGAGAACCAGGCTACGAAGACCGCGAAACCATAGAAAACGGATTAAAAGTCGCAGCTAAAAGCGGATTTACTGCGGTAGCTTTACAACCAAACTCAAATCCAACCATCGACAATCAAGCGCAAGTGCGATTTGTGTTGGACAGAGCTAAAAATCAAGCGACAACTTTATATCCCATCGGAGCCTTAACAAAAGGTAGCGAAGGCACCGATTTAGCGGAATTATTCGACATGAAAAACGCGGGAGCTATTGTTTTCGGAGATTATAAAAAAGCCTTACAAAATGCTAATCTTCAAAAAATTGCGTTGCAATACGTTCAAGATTTCGATGGAATGTTGATTGCTTTTTGTCAAGATAGCACTTTAAAAGGAATTGGAATTGCAAATGAAGGCGTTATCAGTACAAAATTAGGTATGAAAGGAATTCCGGCTTTAGCAGAAGAATTGCAAGTCGCACGTAACTTATTTTTATTAGAATATACAGGCGGAAAATTACATATCCCAACCATTTCAACTCAAGGCAGCATCAAATTAATCAAAGAAGCAAAATCAAAAGGATTGCAAGTTACTTGTAGTGTTGCCGTTCACAATTTAGTTTTGAATGACGAAGTATTAATGGGATTTGATACGAGATACAAAGTATTGCCTCCATTACGCGAAGAAGCTACAAGAAAAGCTTTAGTAGAAGCGGTTTTAGATGGAACGATTGATTGCATTACTTCCGACCACAATCCGTTAGACATCGAACATAAGAAATTAGAATTCGATTTAGCGAAGGATGGAACCATCGGTTTAGAAAGTGCATTTGGTGCTTTAATGACAGTTTTACCACTTGAAGTTGTAGTTGAAAAATTAAATACTAATAAACTGGTTTTCAATGTAGAAAATCCATCAATAATAAGTAACAACAAAGCCGATATTTCACTATTCACAACAGAAGAAAATTGGACATTTGTAAAAGAAAACATCTTATCAAAATCTAAAAATTCGGCTTTCTTAGGACAAAAAATGAAAGGAAAAGCCATCGGAATTTACAACAACGGGCAATTGATAATTAACAATTAATCGATATGAAAGAAGAAATAAATAAAGGTAAACAAACAGCAATTGTAAGCTATTTAACTATTGTAGGGTCAATAATTGCAATATTTATGAATCAAGAAGAAAATCGTAGTGAATTTGCTAGTTTTCATATCAGACAAGCATTAGGCATTTTCTTAACCTTCTTTTTATTAGGGTATCCTGTTGGTTATTTTGATAATTGGATGGTTTCAGCTTCATTTTGGATATTTATTTTCATACTATGGATTTATGGTTTTATCAATTGTTTAAATGGTGAAATGAAAATAGTTCCTTTTTTGGGAGAACTATATCAAAAAATTTTCAAATCCTTTTAACCTTTTAAACGCATAAACTTTTAACCTTTTCCATTAAAATGAACTTACACTACTTAATTCAAGAACCAAAAGTTAAACACGATAAAAATCCATTATTACTATTATTACACGGTTATGGAAGCAACGAAGAAGATTTATTTTCTTTTGCTACCGAATTACCAAATGATAGTTACGTAATTTCAGTTCGTGCCCCTTATGTTTTGCAACCTTACGGTCACGCTTGGTATGCGATTCATTTTGATGCAGACGAAAATAAGTTTTCAGATAACGTACAAGCAAAACAATCGGTAGAATTAATTGCAGGTTTTATTGACGAAATCGTAAAACAATATCCAATCGATGCAAAAAATGTAACTTTGATTGGTTTCAGTCAAGGTGCTATTTTAAGTTATGCTACTGCCCTAACCTATCCTGAAAAAGTTGCCAAAGTAGTGGTGTTAAGTGGTTATTTCAATCAAGAAATTATGCCAGAAGTTATCGATACGAAAGCGATTTCTCATTTAAAGTTCTTTGTTTCTCATGGTTCGGTTGATCAAGTGATTCCAGTAGAATGGGCAAGAAAAGCAAAACCTGCTTTAGAAAATTTAGGGATAGAAGTAGAATACCATGAATATCCTGTGGGACATGGCGTAGCGCCTCAGAATTTCTTTGATTTTAAGAATTGGTTGCAACGATAAATTAAAAAGCTCTGAACTAAAATTCAGAGCTTTTTATTTAACAAACTAAACTAAACATTTTAAGCATTATGATTTAGGTGTTACAACTGTATCCACTACATGAATTACACCATTTTTTTGGTTTACATCGGCAATGGTTACTTTAGCACTATTACCATTTTCATCGGTAATATATAAGTCTTTACCTTTCATCCAAGCCGTTAATGTTCCACCGCTAACTGTTTTTAAAGTAGCTTTTCCATTTCCTTTTTTGATAGCAGCATCAATGTCTTTAGCATTCATTTTTCCTGCTACAACATGATAAGTTAAAATCGTTTGTAACATTTTTAAATTTTCTGGCTTTAATAGCGTTTCAACTGTTCCAGCTGGTAATTTAGCAAACGCAGCATTGGTTGGGGCAAAAACGGTGAATGGTCCTTCAGACATTAAAACATCAACTAATCCAGCAGCTTTAACAGCAGCAACTAATGTAGTGTGGTCTTTAGAATTAACCGCATTTTCTACAATGTTTTTACTTGGATACATGGGAGCTCCTCCTACTTCAACTGTTTTTTCCTTCATCTGAGCAAAAGAAGTTGTACCTGCTAATAAACCGAAAGCTACAATTGCAGTAGCGAAAAATTTGTTCGTTTTCATATTTTATTTTTTAAAGTTTTATAATGGCATTTACGCAGAAAATAAAATCATGGTTTTAAAAAAAGGAAAAAATAATATTAAGTTAACAAAATAGGTACACTCTAACCAATTATTCTTTACTTTTGTTACTCAAAAAAAAAGGTATGGCATCAATTACATTAGGAGGAAATCCAATTCACACAAATGGCGATTTGCCAGCAGTAGGTTCAAAAGCTACTGATTTTAATTTAGTAAAAACCGATTTAGGAACAGCAACTTTAGCTGATTTTGCTGGTTCTAAAGTAGTTTTAAACATTTTCCCAAGTATTGATACGGGAACTTGTGCTGCTTCTGTTAGAAAATTCAATGAAAAGGCAAGTGCTTTAGCAAATACGAAAGTATTATGTATTTCAAGAGATTTACCTTTTGCTCAAAAACGTTTTTGTGGCGCTGAAGGTTTAGAAAACGTAATCAACTTATCGGATTTTAAAGACGGAAGTTTTGGAAAAAACTACGGTTTAGAAATCACTGACGGTCCTTTAGCAGGTTTACATTCTCGCGTGGTAATTGTTTTAGATGAAAACGGAACAATTCTTCACGCTGAGCAAGTAAAAGAAATTGCTGACGAGCCAAATTACGATGCTGCTTTAGCAGTACTATAAGAAACTAAACTGTCCTAAAGTTGATTATTCAATTTCAGGACAGTTTTTAAATTTAAACAAACAAAATGAAATTCGAAAAAGACGAAACCCTTTTCACAGGCCGATTAAAAAGCATGGGATTTGCCTTAAAAGGCGCTATTAAATTAATTACTACTGAGCACAGTGTTATGGTACAATCTTCTTTGGCTGTACTTATGACATTTGCTGGATTGTACTTTGGCATTAACCGTTATGAATGGATGATGCAAATCTTAGTTTTCGGTTTGGTTTTAGGTATTGAAGGATTAAATACAGCTGTTGAAAAAATTGCTGATTTTATTCATCCAGATTATCACGAACGCATTGGTTTTATTAAAGATATTGCCGCTGGAGCCGTGTTTTTTGCAGCCTTAACTGCTATTGCTATCGGATGCATTATTTATTTTCCGTATTTATTTTAATTTAGCTACTTTTGTAAAAATTGTTCCGTTTACATGGCTAAAAAAACAAGTAAAGATTCCGTAAATTCTCCTACCGAAACCAAAGAAAAATTCTCTTGGCGTTTAAGTCGTCAACAGAAATTTATTTTCGGTATTTTATTGATTTTCTTTTCAATAGCACTGTTGCTTTCCTTTATTTCTTACTTTATCACAGGAAATAACGATCAAAATATAGTTACCGAATTAGCCAATAGAAATGTCAAAGCCGACAACTGGTTGGGGAAATTTGGAGCGTATTTAGCCGACTTTTTCCTTTACAAAGGTTTTGGAGTAGCATCATTTATTTTTGTGAGAATCCTTTTTTTAATGGGTGCTTACTTAGTATTGGACATGGCTATATCGAAATTAAAGAAAAGCTTTTTTTGGGATTTTTATCTGATAATTTTTATTTCTATTATTCTAGGTTTTTTCTGGGAATACATTCCACAATTGGGAGGAACAGTAGGTTATGAAATGAATTTATTTATCCAAGATTATATCGGAAAAACAGGAACTTTATTAGTGCTTTTATTCGGAATCGTACTATTCTTAGTTTTCAAAATTAAGATGTCGCCTGAAAGTTTTACTAAAGTTTTTGAAAAACCACAAGCAGAACTAAACGAAGATATTGCCGTTGCGAATACAATAGTTCCAGTAACAGAAGAGGCAAACGAAGAAACTGAAGAGGAAGAAATCAATACCGATTTACCACTAACAACTTCGTCCAATAGAACAGATGATTTCATCTTAACCGAAGACGAAGAAGAAATGGGGAATTTCGAATTGAAAACTTATCCTTCTAATTTTGAAATCAACAAAGAAGCTTTAAAACCAACAATTGCTTCAGCATCGGAATTAACTTTAGACCCAAAACCAAAAGTTGAAACTCCAGAAGTAACTAATTTTTCAATCGAAGACAGAAGCATTCCGAAAGAAGATTTCATAAACGAAGACGCTTTTGTTATTGAAAAAGTAGAAGAAGAGGAAATAGTTGAGGAAAATTTAGCCGCTAAATTGGTGCAAGATTTTGGTCTTTTCGACCCAACATTGGAATTATCCAATTACCAATTCCCTCCTATCGATTTATTAAAAGAATATTCTTCTGGCGGAATTACTATCAATCAAGCCGAATTAGAAGAAAACAAAAATAAAATTGTTGATACCTTAAAGAATTACAGCATCGGAATTTCGCAAATTAAAGCGACTGTTGGACCGACAGTTACTTTATACGAAATTGTTCCAGAAGCTGGTATTCGTATCTCAAAAATTAAAAACTTAGAAGACGATATTGCCTTGTCTTTAGCAGCTTTAGGAATTCGTATTATTGCACCAATTCCAGGTAAAGGAACTATTGGTATTGAAGTGCCTAACAACAATCCAACGATGGTTTCAATGAAGAGTGTTATTGCTTCACCGAAATTCCAAACTGCTGAAATGGAACTACCAATTGCATTAGGAAAAACCATTTCTAACGAAACCTTTGTAGTGGATTTAGCCAAAATGCCTCACTTATTGATGGCAGGTGCTACAGGTCAAGGAAAATCGGTAGGATTGAATGCGGTGTTAACTTCGCTTCTTTACAAAAAACATCCAGCCGAAGTAAAATTCGTTTTGGTGGATCCAAAGAAAGTAGAATTAACATTATTCAATAAAATTGAGCGTCATTATTTAGCCAAACTTCCGGATGGTGGCGATGCTATTATTACCGATAACACCAAAGTAATCAACACGTTGAATTCGTTGTGTATTGAAATGGACAACCGCTATTCTTTATTAAAAGATGCGATGGTACGTAACATTAAAGAATACAATGAGAAATTCAGAAATCGCAAATTAAATCCAGAAAACGGACACCGCTTTTTACCTTATATTGTATTAGTTGTCGACGAGTTTGCCGATTTAATCATGACAGCGGGTAAGGAAGTAGAAACACCAATTGCTCGTTTAGCTCAGTTAGCACGTGCTATTGGAATTCACTTAATTATTGCTACGCAACGTCCGTCGGTAAACGTAATTACGGGGATGATTAAAGCGAACTTCCCTGCTCGTATTGCCTTTAGAGTAACTTCTAAAATTGATTCAAGAACCATTTTAGATTCGGGTGGTGCGGATCAATTAATTGGTCGAGGCGATTTACTCTATACACAAGGTAATGAGATTGTCAGAGTGCAATGTGCTTTTGTAGATACACCAGAAGTAGATAAGATTTGTGATTTCATTGGAGCTCAAAAAGCATATCCTGAAGCGTATTTACTTCCTGAATACGTAGGTGAAGAAAGTGGCATAAAACTTGATATAGACATATCCGAAAGAGATTCGCTATTCCGAGAAGCTGCGGAAGTAATCGTAACCGCACAACAAGGAAGCGCTTCTTTAATTCAAAGAAAATTAAAATTAGGTTACAATAGAGCTGGTCGTTTAATCGACCAATTAGAAGCTGCTGGTATTGTAGGTCCATTTGAAGGTAGTAAAGCCCGTTCCGTTTTAATACCTGATTTAGTTGCCTTGGAACATTTTTTAAACAATGAATAAAACAAAAATTAAAATGAAACGTTTTTTACAAGTTGCAATCGCATTACTTATTGGTTTTTCGGTACAAGCGCAAGATGCTAAAAAAGCAAAAGAGTTATTAGATGAAGTATCGGCGAAAATAAAATCGTACAATAATATTGTGATTGACTTTAAATATACTTTAAATAATCCAAAAGAAAACATCAACCAAGAAAGCAAAGGAAATGTAGCACTTCAAGGAAATTTATACAACCTAAATTTCATGGGCGTAACTAAGATTTTCGACGGAAAAAAAGTATACACTATTGTACCAGAAGATGAGGAAATCACCATCGCTAATTTTGATGCTAATGATGATAATGCCATCACACCAAACAAAATGTTGACCTTCTTTAATACAGGATACAAATATGCTTGGGACATTCCTCAAGATGTAAAAGGAAGAAAAATTCAATACGTAAAATTAACACCAAATAGTAGTAAAGACCAACGCAAAGAAATCCTAATAGGTATTGATATTGTTACCAAACACATCTACAATGTAATTGAAGTGGGTAAAAACGGTACAAAAACTACTTTAACTGTTAATTCTTTTAAAACAAATCAGCCATTATCGAAAAATCATTTTACCTTTACCAAATCAAAATATCCTAATTATTACATCAATAAATTAGACTAATTTCGTTCGGGTGAAAATATTAGATAAATACATTATTAAATCTTTCATGATTACATTTACTTCGGTATTTGTAATCTTGTTTTTTATATTCGTTTTACAAGGAATTTGGCTTTTCATTGCTGAACTGGCAGGAAAAGATTTGGACTTTTTTACCATTGTCAAATTCTTATCGTTCTACGCTCCTACTATTGTTCCTTTAGTATTGCCGCTTTCTGTGTTGTTAGCATCCATCATGACATTTGGTAGTTTTGCCGAAAATTATGAATTTGCTGCCATGAAATCTTCTGGTATTTCATTACAACGCGCTATGAAAATGCTAACGATTACGATTGGAATTTTATCATTAGTTTCTTTCTTTTTTGCTAATAATGTAATTCCAGACGCGCAATATAAATTCATCAATCTTAGAAAAACAATTGTTCAGCAAAAACCCGCTATGGCTATTGCGGAAGGACAATTTAATACCATTGGTACTTCTAATATTAAAGTGGGTAAAAAAACGGGCGATAATGGTGAATTCTTAGAAGACGTAACCATGCATGTTAAAAACAGAAACATGGGCCTAGGAGCTAACACTATTATCAAAGCTAAAAGAGGTATTTTAACTAGTGAAGATGATTCTAATTATTTACAATTAGAATTATACGATGGGTATTATTATGAAGATATTCATCCTGAAAATTTTGAGGAACGCAAGCGATTGCCTTTCGCAAAAAGTAGCTTTAAAAAATATGTTATTAATATCGATTTAACGAAACTAAATCAGTCAGAAATAGAAGATGGTGACATCACATCTGAAAAAATGCTTACTGCATTAGAACTTAAATACACTATCGATTCTTTGCAAAAAAATTACGATAGAGAAATTGTTTCTTTTACTGATAATATAATTCAAAGAAATAACAACTTGCTTAGAAATAAAATAAGCATTGATAAAAATTCTTCTAAAATTCCTAAAGATCTATTTGAAATTTTTTCTCAAGGAGATAAAATACAAATTATTGAAATGGCTAAAAATAATGTTTCTGGTGTTGAGTATAGCATACAGAGCAATAAAATAGAACTTGAAAATAAAATTATAAACATCAACAATCACTGGTTAGCTATTCATGAAAAATTTGTGATAGCATACTCTTGTTTACTAATGTTTTTTATTGGAGCACCATTAGGAGCCATTATCCGAAAAGGTGGTTTAGGATTACCTATTGTATTTGCAATTTTAATCTTCATATCTTTCCATTTCATAAACACATTTGGTCGTAAAGTAGCACAACAAGACACAATATCTCCTTTCTTAGGTGCTTGGATGGCCTCACTACTAATGACGCCTTTTGCCATAATTTTAACCTATCGTGCCACAAACGATATTGGTATCATGATAAACTTTGATTGGATAACTGATCCATTTAAAAAACTTTTCAATAAAATAACACAAAATAACGACGACAACAACTAATCCCATGTCAAAGAACATACAACTAAACACAATTGAAGAAGCTATTGAAGACATCCGTCAAGGAAAAGTAATCATAGTAGTAGATGATGAAGACAGAGAAAACGAAGGCGATTTCTTAGCTGCTGCCGAAAAAGTAACGCCAGAAATGATTAATTTCATGGCAACACATGGTAGAGGATTAATCTGTGCTCCATTAACCGAATCACGTTGTAAAGAATTAGATCTTCATGCCATGGTGCGTAATAACACCGACCACATGGAAACCGCTTTTACCGTTTCGGTTGACCTAAAGGGAAAAGGAGTTTCTACAGGAATTTCTGCTTCTGATAGAGCTTTAACTATTCAAGCCTTAATTGACCCTGAAACCAAACCATTCGATTTAGCACGTCCAGGACATATTTTCCCATTGATTGCCAAACAAGGTGGCGTTTTAAGAAGAACAGGACACACCGAAGCTGCCATTGATTTTGCACGTTTAGCTGGATTTAAACCGGCAGGTGTTATCGTAGAAATCATGAACGAAGACGGAACAATGGCACGTTTACCGCAACTGGTAGAAGTAGCGAAGAAATTCGACTTAAAATTGGTTTCGATTGAAGATTTAGTAGCATACAGAATGCAACACGATAGCTTAATTCAAAAGAAAGAAGATTTTGATATCGAAACGCGTTTTGGAACATTTAGAATGCGTGCGTATTTACAAACAACTAACAAACAAGTTCACATAGCCATAACAAAAGGAACATGGAATGCTGGAGAACCTATTTTAACACGCATTAATACAACGCAAGTAAATAATGATATTTTAGGAACGCTTACTAGCGATAACGATAAAAAGTTAGACAGTGTTTTCCGTAAAATAAACGAAGCTGAAAAAGGAGCTATTGTGTTTATTAATCAAGAAGTTAAGTCTTTAGAATTATTAGAACGTATCGCCGAATTAAAAGTATTACAAAGCCAAGGTGAAATGCGTGCTCCACAAATTAAAATGGACACCAAAGATTTCGGAATCGGAGCACAAATCCTTCACGATTTAGATATTACCAAAATCGAATTACTATCCAACAGCACCGCTCCTACCAAACGAGTAGGAATGATAGGCTACGGCTTAGAAATTACCGATTATGTAAATTATTAAATATAAAGCCCCAAAAACTAGTATTTTGGGGCTTTTTTACAACTATTCTACAGCACTTTTGCTACTCAAGTTAAGAGAATTAAGATTCTTCTACTCAAGGTTCTATTTTTATTCAAAAATATTCATGTCTTCCTTATAAATAGGACTTTCAATATTTAAAAAATGTAAGACACTATGAAATACATGGTATTGCGACAAATTATCCATCTTTTTCACTTTCATTTTACTTGTATCTGAAACCCATACAATAAATGGAATTTCATATTGTTCTTTTGGAGCAATACTCATAGGAATTCCATGCATATATAAGTTATTTTCTCCTAAAGATTCCCCATGATCAGAAACAAAAAGCATCGTGCTTTTATACGTATTCAATTGCTTTAATGATTCAATTGTTTTATGTAAAATATAATCGGTATAAACAATCGAATTATCATATGCATTAATAAGTTCTGCTTGAGAGCAATTTGACAATTCTACACTTTTACAAACGGGTGTAAAATGCTCAAATTGAGCAGGATATTTCTTGTTATAACTAGGACCATGACTCGTACTTGTATGCAAAACAATTAAAATTTTATTCTTTTTACTAGCTAAAATCTGCTCTTTTAATCCATTTAAAAGAACTTCGTCATAACCACAGTAGTCTTCTTTACAATTGGCTTGTAAATACTTCTTATCTTGATAATTTTTAACATGTACGGGTGGCTCACCCCAGTTGGTAGTTCGCCAAATTACCTCTACATGATTACGATACAAATAATTAGGCAAAATTTCATACAAATCATCAGTTTCTTTGTGATCTAAAATACTTTTCACACCTGCTGTCGTGTAAGTAGCACTAGAATTGGCATCAAAATGGAATAAATTTTGAGTTTTAGACAACAGTGGATTCGTATTTTTACTGTAACCATATAAAGAAAAATTTTGTCTTCGAGCCGATTCTCCAATGACTAAAACTACAATCGCTTTTTCATTATCCTTTATTTTTGCATCTGGAAGTAAAATTTCCTTCTCATTTTTTTTATTTTGATGAATATAAAAAAGAGACGTATTTACTACATACGACCACGGCATTGCTAATCCTCCTAACCTTTTTGAATTCTTATCAATCCATAACCAATTACTTGCATTAACAAAAACTAAAACCAAAGCAAACAATAAGGTAAGCGATGATAGTATCGAAAACTTCTTCAGTGATACACTTTCAATTTTACTTTTAACAATCAAATAACTTGGTAAAACTCCCAAGAAAATAAGATAAAGTACCAATTTTAATGAAAAATAACTGCTCGACTCATCATAATTGGTATTCAATACATTACCAATCATACTTTCGTCTACAATTATGCCATAGGTTGAAACGAAGTAAACAGCAATGGCATTAAATAAAAAGAATAATACGAGTATAAATTTTCCTATCCGTTGTGATAAAAATAAAAGTAAAAAAAACACAAACGCATTTAACAATATCATGAGTACTACCAAACTCGTTATCACAAAAAAACCACTAAAGCTTTTATAATTGATATTTTCAAATACGAAATTAAAAAAAGGAATATGAAAAAATAAGAAGTTAAGACAACTGATAATTAAAATAAAAGGCAGGATCTTGAAGTTATTTTTTAACGTAAACATAAATAAATTTATAAAGAGCCACAAATAAACTAATTAATGCTAAATAAAACACTATAATTTTTTCATTATATATTTTTATTGAAACCGAAATACAACAGGCAATAATAGCAACAATAAATATAGGGCTATATTTCTTGAAACAAATCCAGTTCCAAATTTTATATTTTCTACTAATGAATATTCCTAACAGACCAGAACAATATCCGATAACACTTCCTATTAAAACATCAAAAGGAAAATGAGCTCCTACGGCTACTCTAGATAGTCCAATTAAATACCCAAAACCTAGTAGAAGAAAAATCCACATGCCTTTATATATATTTTTTTTAGGCATAAAAGCAAATAGAATTACAGTTAAAATCGTAAAAATGGTAACCGTATGCCCTGATGGCAAACTACTAAAACCATGTAATGTTCTCCCTACGATAATAAAACTATCCTCATTTAAAATTTCTGCAGGTCGTGGAATTAAAAATAAATCTTTAAAAAATTTACAGAAAACTGCAGAAACTAGTAAGGCAGAAAGCAACGATTCCCAAACTTTAGGCGCATAAATTACCAATAAAATTAAAAACGATAAAAATATAGAGGCATCACCTAGTTGCGTCAAGTTAAAGGCCGTTACCTTATACGCTCCAAAATAATGATTCAAATCATAAAACCAATCCTTTTGAATTGCTACATAACCTTGAACACTTAAGGCATCATTCATTAAGAGAAACAAAACTAGGGTTAGAATGATAAAAAATGGAAATAAAAATAATCTAGGATTTATTTTATTAAAATTAGCAATTACGACTTCGTTCATTTTAAATAATTAATTTGCTAAAAATAAAAAAAAAATCAAAATAGTTATATTTTTTTTACAAAAATTAATAATAACTTAATTAAAATTTAAAAAGTATTGAAAAAATATTTTTAGTTAAAGTTTTGTGCGTTTAATCGAAAAGCCCAGATAGTTAGTCTGGGCTTTATTATTACACGCTATACCTAATTGGAAAAAACGGTCAAATTGACCACCACTTTCCAGTCTAAATTGACCACCGATTTCGGTGCAAACTGACCACCCAATTCCAGTCCAAATTGACCACCTAAATTTTAGGATAAATTAGCCATTAAAAACAGTTACTTTTTTT
>NZ_JAIWOF010000088.1 GCF_020217025.1 Flavobacterium sp.
TGTGAAAAAGAAAACATGATAACTATTTACCATAATCCAAGATGTACTAAATCGAGAGAAGGTTTGTGCGAAATCGAAAACTTAAATCAATCTTTTGAAATTAGAAAATATCTTGATGAACCTTTTACAGAAAAAGAACTAAAAGAAGTAATCAAAAAACTGAATATCAAACCATTAGAACTTGTTAGAACCAAAGAAAGTATTTGGATTGAAAACTATAAAGGAAAAGAACTAACCGATGATCAAATCATTGATGCACTATTAAAAAATCCCAAATTAATAGAACGGCCAATCATTGTAAATGGTAATAAAGCAGTTATTGCAAGACCAAAAGAAAAGATTAACGAAATCCTCTAGTAGTTTTAACAAAGATTTAGGAAATTAAGGCTAAACCAAAAGGTACTTTTGCAGTCTTATTTGAAAAAATATATTATGAACAAGAAAATTCTTATTGTTGCCTTAACATTACTCTTAAGTTTAACTGCTTTTGCACAGCGTCCTGAAGGAAAAAAAATTACTATTTCTGGTAAAGTTCTTGAAAAAGGAACTAATCTTCCTTTAGAATACGCTACAATCGTATTCGAAAATAGTACAACCAAACAACTTTCTGGTGGTATTACCGATGAAAATGGTAATTTTAAATTTGAAGTAACTGCTGGAAACTATAATGTTAGAGCTGAATTTATTTCGTTTAAAAGTGTAATAATACCACAAAAAGTTTTCAATACTGATTCCAATTTAGGCACTATTCAAATGGAAGCCGATGTAGCACAACTAAATGAAATTGAAGTTGTTGCAGAAAAATCTACAGTTGAAATTAAACTTGACAAAAGAGTTTACAACGTAGGCAAGGATATGATGGTAAAAGGTGGAACGGTTAGCGATGTCTTAGACAACGTGCCATCTGTAACAGTTGATGCAGAAGGAACTGTAGCTTTAAGAGGTAATGAAAATGTAAAAATATTAATTGACGGAAAACCTTCTGGTTTAGCTGGAATTAACATTGCGGATGCTTTAAAATTATTACCTGCAGATGCCGTTGAAAAAGTTGAAGTTATTACCAATCCATCAGCACGTTATGATGCAGAAGGTGGTGGCGGTATCATTAATATTGTTTTAAGAAAAGGAAAAGCAAATGGTGTTAATGGTTCTGTAATGGTAAATGCAGGTGATCCTGAAACTTATGGAACAAGCATCAATTTAAATAAGAAAAGTGATGATTATAATTTATTTTCTAACATAGGATATAATTATAGAAATAATCCAGGAAATTCTTTAGTTGACGCCGAATACTTTAATGCAGATGGTACAACGAGTCGTTTTATTAAAGAAAGAAGAACAAATGAAAGATTAAGTGAAGGTTACAATGCTAACTTTGGTATTGATTTAAATTTATCAAAATCATTAACTTGGACCAATGCGTTAACATTCAGAGAAAATAATGGAAAAAATCCAGATAATGTTTTCTTTTATAATTTTGATGCTTCAAATAACCCAACCTTTGTAAGAAATCGTTTAAACGATCAAAAAAGTGATGAATTCAGTATTGAATACTCATCAAACTTTACTAAAAAATTCAAAAAAGACGACCATAAATTAACAGTTGATTTTGCTTCATCTCAGAATAGAGAAAATGAATTTGCAACTATTTATGATCAAATTTTAGATGATCCTGCTTCTTTAACAACTCAAGGAACATCAAATAAAAACAAACAACAAAGAAATTTGATTCAAACCGACTATGTTTTACCAATTGGTAAAAACGGCCGTTTTGAAGCAGGTTACAGAGGAAGTTTCCAAAAGAATTTAACTGATTTCGTGGTTACACCAGTTTCAAATTTTTCTAACACATTAGAATATATTGAAAATGTAAATGCCCTTTACAGCCAATATGGTTCAAAAATTAATAAATTTTCGTATTTCTTTGGTTTACGTTTTGAAGACAGTCATATTGAAGTAAACTCATTATCTTTAAACGATTATAACACAAAAAAATACAACAACTTTTTCCCGTCTGCAACTTTTAACTATGAATTTTCAGAATCAAGTTCTGTTAGTTTAAGTTATAGTAAAAGAATTAACCGTCCTAGAGGTCGCTTCTTAAACCCAGTTTCATCGTTATCAAGTAACATTAATATCTTCCAAGGTAACCCAGATATCAATCCATCCTATACAGATGCTATTGACTTAGGCTACCTTAAAAAATGGAAAAAATTAACATTTAATACTTCAGCTTACATCAATATCACAAATGATGCATTTCAATTCATTAGAAAAGAATCAGGATTATTTGTTGAAGGCGTTCCTGTAATTTTAAGCACACCAATAAACTTATCAAAAGAATATAGAACAGGATTTGAATTTAATTTAAACTATACACCTTATAAATGGTGGAGACTAAATGGTAACTTTAATGCTTTCAGAAATGAAACTCAAGGTGACTATTCTTATGTTGATTATTTGGGAAATACCATTAATCAAAACTTTGATAATGTAGCCTTAACTTGGTTTGCAAGAATTTCATCAAAAATTACACTACCATACAAAATCGACTGGCAAACTAATGGAACTTACAATGCACCACAATCTAATGCGCAAGGGAAATCATTAGGTGTTGCTTCAATGAACTTGGCTTTTAGTAAAGATGTATTAAAAGACAAAGCTAGTATTTCTTTAAATGTGAGTGATGTTTTCAACTCAAGAAAAAGAATCATGGAAACAAACATTCCAAACGTGGTAAACTCTTACAGCGAAATGCAATGGAGAGTAAGACAAGTAATGCTAACTTTTACTTATCGTTTTAACAAACAGAAAAACGATAAAGAAAGACAGCCAAAACGTGAAGATAATGGAGAAGGTGATTTTATGGGAAGACCATAATTTTCAAATCCATTACCCATAAAAAAAGTCCCGATTGAATCGGGACTTTTTATTTTTAAAATTAAAAGAAAATTATCCTTCTAATTCAGCTTGTTTTTTAGCTCTTTTCTCTTTAATCAATTCCATGATAGCTCCGCCCAACCAATATTGAACAAATCCTACTAAGAATATCATCAACCAAAAACCAATAGTTAATATGGTTAAGAAAAGTAAAAAACCTAGGTACTGTTGAAATTCAAACATAATATTTTCCGGAATTTATGAATTCTTGTCAAAGATAATAGGAATATTTATTTTTGACAATATAATTGCTATTATTTTTACCCTAAAACCACTTTTTGATTTTAAAATAAATAAACATTACCGCAACAACTGCCAACATTATTCCCCAAATAATAAAATAGCCATACTCCCACTCTAACTCAGGTAAGTTTTTAAAGTTCTGACCATAAACCCCAACGATAAAAGTTAAAGGTAAAAAGAACATCGAAACCACGGTTAAAGTTTTCATCACCTGATTCATTTTATGATTCTGAGCTGAGAAAAAATAATTTGATGTACTATCTAAAGTAATTAAATCAGAATCTATTTGTTCTAATAATTCTAAACATTTTTGGTGTAATCGTGAGAAAAACGTAAAATTTTCATGCTGAATATCATTGAAAACATTATCATCTTTAATGCTTTTAATAGAATACAAAGAATCGCGTAATGGAATAATCGAACGTTTTAAAAAATTGAAATTATCCCGATGTTTTTCAATTAATTCTAAAACTTCTGGATTCGTATTTTTCTTTGACAAATCAATTAAATCATCCACTTTATTTTCTTCACTTTCAATTGTAATATAAAAGTTTTCAATAATTGCATCAAGCAATAGATACAATAAATAATCTGCCTTTTTAGTTCTAACAACTCCCGAATTTGTTCTAATTCGTTCTCTAATATGCGTAAAAAAATCACTTCTTTTTTCCTGAAAAGATAACAAAACATTATCCTTTAATAAAAAACTAATTTGTTCAACACTTATATTATCTGACTTTTTTTGAGGTAATAGCGATTTAACATTGAAAAATAAAATATTATGATATTCTTCAATTCTTGTTCGCTTGGTGGTGTTTAAAATGTCTCCAATAATGAAATGATCAGCACCAAACTTTGCCCCTACTTTTTCTACAAAAGTATGATTATTTAATCCGTGAATATTAATCCAATTCACTTTTAAAGCATCAATATTAGTATCTAAGTCATGAGGTTCACATTGTTGAAATTCAATAACTTCATCAGTATCGTACACAAACATTTGCATTTCCGTAAGTGTATCTTTATGAATACCTGTATATTCCAATGTGCTTGGATGAACTTTCCTTCCTTTCTTGTATTTAATTTTTCTCAAAACAAACAAATTTTATATAAAGATAGGAGTTTTTAAAAATGAGAAGTATTTTTACGAAAATTTATTTTCAATGCAAACGTTATTCATCAACATAAAAGAACTATTACAAATTAGAGAAGCGGGAATTGATAAAATTTCTGGAACCGATATGGCAATATTACCTAAAATCGATAATGCTTTTCTTTTAATTGAAAATAATATCATTTCTGATTTTGGTCCAATGGAAAATTGCCCGAAACTTTCTGATGCGAAAATTGTTGATGCCACAGGACAAGTCATTTTGCCTACTTGGGTTGATAGTCATACACATATCGTTTATGCAGGAAACCGAATTCAGGAATTTGTAGATAGAATTAATGGTTTATCCTATGAAGAAATAGCCAATCGTGGAGGTGGGATTTTAAATTCGGCTAAAAAATTAAACGAAACTTCGGAAGATGAAATTTATGAGCAATCAAAATTACGTTTAGAAGAAGTTATGCAACAAGGAACGGGTGCAGTCGAAATCAAATCGGGCTACGGATTAACGGTTGAAGGCGAATTGAAAATGTTGCGCGTTATCAAACGTTTAAAAGAAAATTATCCAATTGCAATCAAAGCTACTTTTTTAGGCGCACATGCTTTTCCAATGGAATATAAAGAAAATCATTCGGGTTATATTGATTTGATAATTAACGAAATGTTACCGAAAATTGCTTCCGAAAATTTAGCAGATTATATTGATGCTTTCCTTGAAACTGGATATTTCTCAGTAGAAGAAACCATAAAAATTATGGAAGCTGGAAGAAGATATGGTTTAGAACCAAAAATTCACGTAAATCAGTTCACCGCAATCGACGGAATCAAAGCTTGTGTAGAAAACGGCGCTTTATCTGTAGACCATTTAGAAATTGTAACTGATGAAGATATTGAAGTTTTAAAAAACAGCAAAACTATGCCTGTTGCTTTACCAAGCTGTTCTTATTTTATTAGCATTCCGTACACTCCTGCTCGAAAAATGATGAATGCAGGATTACCATTGGCTTTAGCAACCGATTACAATCCTGGCACTACTCCATCTGGAAATATGAACTTTGTAGTAGCAACCGCTTGCATCAAAATGAAAATGACTCCGGAAGAAGCCATCAACGCAGCAACAATAAATGGTGCTTACGCGATGGGAATTTCAAAAACGCACGGAAGTATCACAAAAGGAAAAAAAGCAAATCTAATCATCACAAAACCAATTATGAGTTTTTACCAATTGCCATATGCTTTTGGTACGAATTTAATTGATAGAGTAATGATTGAAGGTAAATTTATTTAATATGATTAAAACTCTTTTACTTGTTGCAATTGGAGGCGCCATGGGAAGTGTTCTTAGATACTTGACTCATTGGTTAACTTCTAAATATTTTCAAAATTCGTTTCCTTTAAGTACATTTTTAGTAAATATTTTAGGAAGTTTACTTATTGGATTATTTATAGGTTATTTAGGAAAATACTTTCCAGAAAATCATCCTTTGAAGTTTTTACTGATTATAGGTTTTTGTGGAGGATTTACCACTTTTTCGAGTTTTGCATTAGAAAACTACAATTTACTTCAGAATAACAACCAAATTACTGCTTACATCTATATGGCAACTTCCATTATATTAACTATTTCAGCAGTTGGTTTTGGAAGTTATTTATCAAAATATCTATAAAAAAAGTCCAATGAAATTACTCTCATTGGACTTTAAAATTTTATAAAACGATTATTTCAATTCGAAACTTGTTTTAGAAACTAATTCTGCATTTTTATCAAATACGTTTACGAAGTAAGTTCCTTTAGCAAAGTCTTTTCCTGGAACTTCTTCATTTACTTGAACTGTTTTGTTTTCATATTTTACAGTAGAAATAAAGCTATAAGTTAACGTTTTATCCCCAGCAGGAATTGTTTTCTTTTCTCCTAAAATATTGCTTTTACTGTCAATAATTTGAACATAATATTCTCTTGAACCTGTCTTAGCAATTTGATTTTCAGCAATTAAAAAACTTACTTTTAAAACATCTGCTCTGCTAGCTTTGTCTGTTTCAATTTGTTTTCCTGAACTTTTCTGTTTAACTGCTAAAACTTTTAAGTTTAAAACCGCTAATTTAGAACCTTTTTCAACTGTTTTAGTTAAGCTTTCGTTCTGAGTTAATAAAGTATCATTGAATTTCTTAGCATCTGTTAAAACTACTTTTGTACTATCTAAACTAGATGTTAAAGCAACATTTTGTTCTTTCAATGTTTTGTTTTCAGCTACTAAATTATCCATTTCTCTTTTTAAACGGAAGTATTCATTTTTGTATTTTGCCATAGCTGCAGCATCACCTTTCGATTTTTCAACTTGCTCTAACAAAGCTACCATTTTAGCTTGTTCTGCTTGTAATTCATCTTTTAATGCCGTGTTATCAGCAATCATTGTATCATATTCTGCAATTTTAGCTTTTAATTCTTCAGCCAAAGTATTTTTCTCTGTAGTTAATGAAGTTACTGTCTCTTTATTATCTGAAGTTAGTTTAAAAATATAACCTACACTTCCTAAGAAAAGTAAGGCTAAGACTACTACAGCAGCTTTTAATCCGGAATTATTTGATTTGTTTTCCATTTTTTGGTATTGTTGGGTTAATGTTAAGTTTTTCCAAAAATACAATTTTTAAAGTATTTTCTAAATTTTAAACGAATTTTATTTAAAAATAGTACTTTTGATTGCATTTATTAATTTTATGGAGAATATTACACTTTTAAGCCAAAACGAATTAGCCAAAATAACGAACCACAGAAGTGGCGAAATAAAATTTGGAGAAAAAATCATCACAGTCCCAAAAGACACTGATATTGTCGAATTTATAACCAACAGCGAAGCTAAATTTGTACTTTTTGGAATACCAGAAGATATTGGAGTAAAAGCAAATTTAGGAAGAATTGGTGCTGCTTCGGCTTACGATAGTGCTTTACAAAGTTTGGCTAATATTCAACACAATAAGTTTTGTAAAGGAAGTAATTTACTAGTTTTAGGCAAATTAAATGTAGATGAACTTCTAGAAAAAGCCCAAAATTTAGATGCAAACAACAAAGAACATAGAAAAGAACTCTTCAAATTAGTAGAACAATTAGATATTGAAGTTTCGCATATTGTACACCAAATTTGTAATGCTGGAAAAATTCCAATCATCGTAGGTGGCGGACACAATAACGCTTATGGAAACATTAAAGGTTTAGCATTAGCAAAAGGAAAACCAGTTAACGCTATCAATTTTGATGCCCATACCGATTTTAGAATTTTAGAAGGAAGACATTCAGGAAACGGATTTAGTTATGCTTTTGAAGATGGATTTTTAAAGAAATATTTCGTTTTCGGATTGCATGAAAACTTCGTTTCAAAAAGTGTTTTCAATACGTTGAAAGAATTAACTTCGAGAGTTAAATATGTTACTTATGAAGAAGTAGAGGTAAAGCGTGAGAAAAACTTTGAAACTGAATTAGAAAACGCGCTAAACTTTATTAAAAACGAACCTTTTGGCGTGGAATTAGATTTAGATGCCATTCCTAATATTCCCTCTAGTGCCATGACATTAAGTGGTTTTAGTGTCGATAAAGCCCGACATTTTACTTACTTTTTTGGAAAACATCAGAACGCGTCATATTTTCATATTTGCGAAGGAGCTCCAGCTCTTGATGATTCTAAAAACAATCATTTAACAGGTAAATTAATTGCTTCGTTAATTACTGATTTCATGAAAGCCAAAATGGGGTAAAACCAAATTCCTCAAAATAACACTATCTTTGTACCCTTATCAAACTTATTTGATAGGAAAAATTACTATTTATGACATTTAACGAATTAAAATTATTTAACAATATACAACAAGCTTTAGAAGAAGAAGGCTACACTAACCCTACTCCTATTCAAGAGCAAGCCATTCCTGAAATATTAGCAGGACAAGATTTAGTTGCCTGTGCTCAAACAGGAACAGGAAAAACCGGTGCATTTGCCATTCCTATCTTAAATTTAATTCACAGAATTGTAGGTTCGGCTAAAAAAGCAAAACATATTAGAACTTTAGTAGTTACACCAACTAGAGAATTAGCCATTCAAATTGACGAGAGTTTTAAAACCTATGGAAAATATACGAATGTAAAATCGTTGGTGATTTTTGGTGGTGTAAATCAAGTGCCTCAAGTAAATGAACTAAAAATGGGTGTTGATGTTTTAATCGCTACTCCGGGAAGACTTTTAGACTTACACAAACAAGGTTTTATCGATTTGAATCACATGCATCACTTGGTTTTAGACGAAGCCGATCAAATGTTAGACATGGGATTTATTAATGATGTAAAGAAAATCATCAAATTAACTCCTGAAAACCGTCAAACATTATTGTTTTCTGCAACGATGCCTTTAGCAATTAGAGAATTAGCCGATACTTTCTTAACACGACCAAAGTACATTTCGGTTACACCAATTTCTAGTACCGCTGAAAATGTAACGCAAAAAGTATATTTCGTAAACAAAGACGAAAAACGTTTACTTTTAAAACAATTAATTATTCAAGAAAGTTTGAGCAATGCTTTGGTGTTTACCCGAACCAAACACGGCGCTGATAATATTGTAAAAGTGTTGAAAAAAGCTCATATAAAAGCTGAAGCTATTCACGGAGACAAATCGCAAAATGCACGTCAACGTGTTTTAGAGCAATTTAAAAATAAAGAAATTGATATTTTAGTGGCTACCGATATTGCAGCAAGAGGAATCGACATTGAACAACTTCCGTTTGTAATTAACTTTGATATTCCAAATATTTCGGAAACCTATGTACACCGAATTGGTCGTACAGGTCGTGCTGGAAATTCAGGTTTAGCCATTTCATTTTGTGGAAAAGATGAAAAACCATATTGGCAGGATATTGAAAAATTAATCCGAATGAAAGTCAAAGTAATTTCTGATCATCCTTATGAATGGAAAGACGAAGTTAAAAATCCAGATGCAAAACCTGATTTAAGAAATAAAAATAAGATGAATCCAGATTCAAAGTCAAGAAAGTCGGAAGCTTCTAAGAAAAACAAAAAACGTTGGTACTAAGCCAACGTTTTTTTTATTTATCTACTAATCGTTTAATGGTTTCAAACAGTTTATGACTTTCAAAAGGTTTTACAATTACTTCATCTATTTGAGCATCAATAATTTTTTCTTCAATATCTTGTTTGTCAAATGCTGTAACGGCAATAATTGGAATGGTTATTCCTTTTTGTCGTATTAATTTTGAAGTTTCAAAACCATTAATGATAGGCATATTAATATCCATCAAAATGGCATCAAAATCAATTTTACTAACTAGTTCTAGAGCCGCGTAACCATCATCTACAATTTCACACTTAAAATGATTGTTTTCAAGTAATTTTTTAGTGACTACTTGATTTATTTTATTGTCTTCAACCACTAAAATTTTATATTCTTTTCTAACTGAAAGATCTACATCCAAATTATTAACAATAGATTTTGCTTTAGAAACATCAGAATCTAATGGCAAGGTGAATGTTATGGTTGTTCCTTTTCCTTCTTCGCTTTCTAATTGAATGGTTCCGCTGAATAATTCGACTAATTTTTTAACTATGGTTAATCCTAATCCTGTTCCTTGATAATCGTCTTCTTTACGATATACTTGAACAAATTTTTCAAAAACTTTATTTTGATCTTCTTTGGCAATTCCTATTCC
>NZ_JAIWOF010000089.1 GCF_020217025.1 Flavobacterium sp.
GTTATCGGTTACTTGGAACTTCAAATAACATTTTGTTCCAATTTTTTCTACCAAATTCGCTTTAACAACTACCTTTCCATTTTCAGTAAACTTAAGGGAATTGCTCATCAAATTGATAAAAATTTGAGACAATCGTATTTTATCTCCAACTAAAACTTCTGGGATTGAATTATCAACTTCAATGAAAATTTGGTTGTTATTTTTAATGGCCAAAAAGTGAAGCGAATCTTTTATAACCGTTAATTCGTCTTGAATATTGAAAACCATATCTTCTAAAACTACTTGGTTTTCTTCAATTTTATAAACTTTCAAAATATCATTTACTAATGACAATAAATAATTAGCAGAAAATTTTAAAGATTTTAAATGCGGGCTATTTTTTAATTCTTTATGTTCATCTAAAATAATATCAGTAATTCCGACTACACCATAGAGAGGCGTTCTTAATTCGTGACTTATTGTTGAAATGAACTGCGTTTTTAATTGTGATGCTTCTTCTGCTTTTTCTTTAGCTTCTAATAATGCAATATTGGCTTCTTTTAAATCTTTATTGGCTTTAGCTTTTGTTTTATTATTTCTAATCAAAGATAATAGCAAAAGCATTAAAATAAAAAAGATGACCCCTAATAGAATAACAAAAACTCGATTGGCCTGAAGTTTTTCGGCTTGAATCTCTTTCTCTTTTTTTATTTGATCAATTTCTCTATTAATCTCATCGTGTTCTATTTGTAATCCACCTACCTTAACATCATTTAGTCGTTCTTCATTATAAATCTTATCTTGTAATTCATCGTGTTTTAAAAGATAGAAATGCGCTTTTTCGAAATTTTTAATTTTATAATAAAAGTTTGAAATATCATTATAAACATCACTTGCATTAGATTTAATTAACTCAACATCATTCTGCTCACAATAGTTGACTGCCTTTAAATAATACTCTTCTGCTTTTTTGTTATTATTTAAACTATTGTAATATAAACCAAAATTTGAATTCAACGAGATTTTTGATTCGATATCTCCATTTTTATCGACATAATCTTTAATTTCATTAAAATATTGAATTCCATTACTAAAATCTTCAACTGCAAAATAAGCACTTCCAATATTCAACTTTGAAAACATAATTTCATATTCGTCTTTATGCTGAATTGAATATTTTAACCCTTCTTTATAATGTTTAATTCCTTTTTGAAAATCGATTTTTCTATAACAATAAACATTACCTAAATTATTGTTTAACCAACCTTTAACCGTATCATTGTCTACTTTGTTAGCTAAAACAAGTCCTTTATTGTAATACTCAATTGCTTTTTTGTAATCTGAAAATTCTTCAAAATTTAATCCAATTAGATTGTATGCTTTGGAAGCCAACAAATCATCATTGTTTTTTGTTGCAAGAATAAGTGCCTTTTGAGCAAAATCGAGAGATTTCTTAGAATCTAATTGTAGAAAACTTTGTCCTGCTTGTTTCAATAATTCCTTAGCTTCTTTTTTTGTTGAATTTGTTGACTGTGCAAATCCCAAAATGGAAGTCAAACAGAAAAATAAAACAAAATAAAAACGCGTGTAAGTTATCATGTAACTGCTTTAAATAGGATTGATTTTAAGAACTACTAAAATAAAAAAAAATCCTGACTAAATCAGGATTTTATAACAAATGTTTATCGTGTTAATTTTTTGTATTTAATACGAGTTGGTGTTACATCTTTTCCAAGGCGTTTGCGCTTGTTTTCTTCATATTCTGTAAAACTTCCTTCAAAACTGTATACTTGTGAATCGCCTTCAAAAGCTAAGATATGTGTACAAACTCTATCTAAAAACCATCTATCGTGGGAAATAATAACCGCACAGCCAGCAAAATTTTCTAAACCTTCTTCTAAAGCTCGTAATGTATTCACATCCAAGTCATTCGTAGGCTCATCTAACAACAATACGTTTCCTTCTTCTTTCAACGTCATGGCTAAGTGAAGTCTATTTCTTTCTCCACCTGATAAAGTAGCTACTTTTTTGTTTTGATCGCTTCCGCCAAAGTTAAAACGAGATAAATACGCTCTCGAATTTACTTGTCTTCCGCCCATCATAATCAATTCTTGACCATCGCAGAAGTTTTCCCAAATGGATTTATTGACATCAATATTAGAGTGTGATTGATCTACATAAGCGATTTTAACAGTATCTCCAATTGTAAATGAACCTGAATCTGGTTTTTCTTCTCCCATAATCATTCGGAAAATAGTTGATTTACCAGCACCATTTGGACCAATAATTCCAACAATTCCCGCTTGTGGAAGTACAAAATTTAAATCATCATATAATAATTTATCTCCAAATGCTTTTGAAACATGTTTCGCCTCAATAACATTGGTTCCTAAACGAGGTCCATTTGGAATGTAGATTTCTAATTTTTCGTCTAATTCTTTTTGGTCTTCGTTTAATAATTTATCATAGTTCTGTAAACGTGCTTTTTGCTTAGTTTGTCGCCCTTTTGCTCCTTGACGCACCCAATCTAACTCACGCTCTAATGTTTTTCTACGTTTGGATGCTACTTTTTCTTCTTGCTCCATACGTTTTGATTTTTGGTCTAACCAAGAAGAATAATTTCCTTTCCATGGAATACCTTCTCCTCTATCTAATTCCAAAATCCAACCCGCAACGTTATCTAAGAAATATCTATCGTGCGTTACAGCAATTACAGTTCCGGCATATTGTTGTAAATGTTGCTCTAACCAAAGAACCGATTCTGCATCTAAGTGGTTGGTTGGCTCATCTAATAACAATACATCAGGTTGTTGTAATAATAAACGACATAAAGCTACACGACGTTTTTCTCCTCCTGATAATACACTAATCGGCGTATCAGAATCTGGAGTACGAAGTGCGTCCATTGCAATTTCTAATTTATTATCGATTTCCCAAGCACCACAAGCATCAATTCTGTCTTGTAATTCTGCCTGACGATCCATTAGTTTTTGCATTTTATCTGCATCTTCATAAACTTCTGGCAAACCAAAATCGTCGTTGATTTTGTTGAATTCTTCCAATAAAGCAAAAATCTCCGCAGCTCCTTCACGAACTACTTCAATTACGGTTTTAGTTTCGTCTAATTTTGGCTCTTGTTCTAAATACCCTACTGAATATCCTGGTGCGAAAACTACATCACCTTGATAATTTTTGTCAACTCCAGCAATAATCTTCAATAGCGAAGATTTTCCTGAACCATTTAAACCTAAAATACCAATTTTAGCTCCGTAAAAGAAACTCAAATAGATGTTTTTTAATACTTGTTTGTCACTTCCTTGGTAAGCTTTGCTTACTTTTTGCATCGAAAAAATGACTTTTTTATCGTCTGACATATATAATATGTTTGATTTATGATTATTAAAACTTTTTACTTTACTCTTTACTCTTTTTTTACACTCTTCCTTTTAAGGCATTAAAAACCCAAGCAATAGCAAAGAAACCAACACCTACAGCTGAAAATCCCCAACCTGCTACATCGGCATATCTGTAAATTCCTAAGCCAATCAATAATAATCCCATTAAAATCATAATGAAAGTTGCCCAAGCTAAAATTGTATTTTTATTCATTCCCATAATTCAATATTTTTAACTAAAGTTTTGTAAAATTTAGGACTGCGAAGGTACAAATTTTAAAACTTTTTATGCTTTGTATTAATTGAAAATTTTAATCAACATTTCCTTCAATAAATCGTGTTGTGTCATAGATGAAGCACCTACTCCTTTACTTTTTACATCAATATCTCGCAAAGCAGCAACTATTGCACTTACTTTTTTCATTGGGTAATTTCGGAATGCTACTTCGTAATCTTTAACAAAATAAGGACTCACTTTTAAAACTTTAGCCGCATTAAACTGTGATTTATCTTTTAATCCGTGATATTGCAATAATTGCGAAAAGAAACCAAATACCAATCCAGTTGTAACCACTATTGGATTATCTTTTGGATTTTGCGAAAAATGATCGATTATTTTGTAAGCTTTCAATTGGTCTTTTTCACCAATGGCTTTTCGTAATTCAAAGTTGTTGTAATCTTTACTAAAACCGATATTTTCTTCAATATCTTTTGGTGTAAACGTATGTCCTTTTGGAAGTATAATTTTAAGTTTTTCTAATTCATTATTGATTTTAGATAAATCCGTTCCTAAAAATTCTACTAAGATAGCGGCTGCTTTAGGTTCTATGCTATACCCTTGCCCTGATAAAACGCGCTTAATCCAATCGCCAACCTGGTTTTCATACATTTTTTTACTTTCATAAACTACTCCGACTTTATCTAAAAGTTTGGTGATTTTTTTACGCTTGTCTAACGTTTTGTACTTGTAGGCAAAAACTAAAACGGTTGTTGGTTGTGGGTTTTCGGCATACGATTCTAATTTATCAATATAACGCGACAACTCTTGTGCTTCTCTAACTACAACCACTTGACGGTCAGCCATCATTGGATAACGTTTTGCATTTCCAACCACATCTTCCATAGAAACATCACGACCGTACAATATCGTTTGATTGAAATCGCGTTCGTGTTCTTGCAAGATATTTTGCTCAATAAATTCGGTTAATTTATCAATATAATAAGGTTCATCGCCCATAAAAAAGTAAATGGGTTTGATGTTTCCGGCTTTTATATCTTTTGTAATTTGAATTACTTCGTCCATAATTTAGTATTCAGTGGTCAGTAAATAGTTGGCAGTTTATAATATTTAACTAATTTTGAACTATGCAAAAATTGAATTTTCCAACGTATTCCTTTCGGTTCAAAAATAGTGAAAATAAAGTGTCTATTTTTGATGAAATTAGAAAAAAATTTATTCTTCTTAGTCCCGAAGAATGGGTACGTCAACACGTAGTTCAGTTTTTGTTGCAAGATAAAAAGTATCCTAAATCATATATAAACGTTGAAAAATTAATTAAAATTAACGATTTAAGTAAGCGATATGATGGTGTTGTTTTTCAACCAAATGGAGAAATATTTTTATTAATCGAATGCAAAGCACCTGAAGTTTCTATTTCCCAACAAACATTTGACCAAATTGCGCGTTATAACTTAGTTTTGAAAGCGAAATATTTAATGGTTACCAATGGACTAAATCATTACTTTTGCCAAATGGATTTTGAGAATGAAAAATATGTTTTCTTGAAAGAACTTCCAGAATATTCAAATCAATGAAAAAAATAGCAGTAGTTATATTAAATTGGAACGGAGCCAAATTGTTAGAACAGTTTTTGCCTTCTGTAATCGCGTTTTCTGATGAAGCGACGATTTATGTTGCTGATAATGCTTCTACTGATACTTCTATTGAAGTGATTCAAAATCAATTTCCAACCGTAAAAATCATTCAAAATACAGGGAATTTTGGCTTTGCGAAAGGTTATAATGAAGCATTGAAATTTGTTGAAGAAGAATATTACGCATTAGTCAATTCGGATATTGAAGTTACCGAAAATTGGTTGGCTCCTATTTTAGAAATTTTTGAAAATCAACCTGAAACTGCAATCATACAACCTAAGTTATTAGATTTCAAAAAGAAAACGCATTTTGAATATGCTGGTGGTGCTGGTGGTTTTATTGATAAATTTGGTTATCCGTTTTGCCGTGGAAGAATTTTCGATACGGTTGAAGAAGATAAAAATCAATATGATGATGAAATTGAAATCTTTTGGGCTACCGGAGCTTGTTTCTTTATCCGAAAAGAAGTGTATCGCAAATTAAATGGTTTTGATGATGATTTTTTTGCCCACCAAGAAGAAATTGATTTGTGTTGGAGAGCTTTTAATTTGGGCTATAAAATAAAATATACTTCAAAATCAAAAGTGTATCACGTTGGTGGCGCTACTTTAAACGAAGGAAATCCGAGAAAAACCTTTTTAAATTTCAGAAATTCGTTGTTGATGTTAACTAAGAATTTACCAAAAAATCAATTGTTTCCTATCCTTTTTATGCGATTGTGTTTAGATGGTTTGGCGGGAATTCAATTTATTTTGAAAGGAAAATTCAAACATTGTTTGGCCATTATTCAGGCTCATTTTGCTTTTTATAGTGTTGTAAATCAATTTTATAAAAAAAGAGGCGCAATTCAAAAATCAAATTACTATAAAATAAACAGCATCGTTTATCGTTACTTTATCAAGAATGGCAAGGTCTTTGCTGATCTTTTTTAACAATAGTTTAGGTTTAAAAAAGCTATTTTTTAACAATTTCCATTTAATTTTGTAAAAAAATAATTATCGTATGAGAAGAGTAATGTTATTCGCCACAGTAGCTGCTATTTCATTAAGTTCTTGTGTTTCGAAAAAGAAATACACGGAATTAGAAGCTAAAAACAAAGAAATTCAAGATTTATTAAACACAGCAACCGTAAAATTAAACACGTGTTTGACTGAAAGAGAAGCCTTAGCACAACAAGTTGACTTCTTAAAGAAAAACAATACCGATTTAATTAACAACATGGGTAATTTAACTACGTTAACTACCAAAGGTGCTGAAAATCTGGAAAAATCTTTAGAAAGTTTAAAAGAGAAAGATTTAAAAATCACACGTTTACAAGACGCTTTAACTAAAAAAGACAGTGTAACATTAGCTTTAGTTACTAGTTTAAAACGTGAAGTAGGAATCGACGATCCAGACATTAACATCAATGTTGAAAAAGGAGTAGTAATGATTTCGATTGCTGATAATTTATTATTCAAATCAGGAAGTTACGAAGTAAGTGATAAAGCAAAAGGTGTTTTAGCTAAAGTGGCTAAAGTAATCAATAGCAAGCCAGACTTCGAATGTATGGTTGAAGGTCACACAGACAATGTACCAATCAAAAATGCTGTATTATTAGACAACTGGGATTTATCTGTAAAAAGAGCCACTTCAATCGTAAGAGTTTTACATAAAGAGTTAGGCGTTAGTCCAAAACAATTAATTCCAGCGGGAAGAAGTTCGTACATTCCTTTAGTAGAAAATGATTCTCCTGCTAACAGAGCTAAAAACAGAAGAACTCGCATTATCATTATGCCAAAAATTGACCAATTCTACGATATGTTAGAAAAGGAAATGAAGAATTTAGAAGGAAAATAATTTACCTTTAAAGTATAAAAAACGCCTCAATTGATTGAGGCGTTTTTTTATTTAATGTTTTTATATTCTGATATTTATAAAACAATGTCACTTTATCCATGATTTTAAACAATTCGTAGAAAAGTTACTAAAAAAATAAAAAATTAACTTTAAAAAGTTTTTGTAATTAAATATTATATATAATTTTGGCAAAAATAATCTGTATTTTGCCTCCTTATCTAAATGGATAAATTCCATTAATCAAAACAACTTTCCGTACTTTTTTTGGTCGCATTTTATATTGAATTTAATAACCAATTAAATATATAAATTATGAAAAAAGTTGTTTTAAACATCTCCGTGATGTTGTTTGGGCTTACAATGTTTGCGCAAGCTAATCTTAGTGTAGTAAACCAAACTGGTTTAGGAAACATGTCAAATGTTGACCAATTCGGATTGTTAAATGGTTCCAATGTGGATCAAACTGGACGCTTTAATCAAGCTGAAGTTGATCAAGTTGGTATTCTTAATGGATCCGATATCAATCAAATGGGTAGAAGAAACGATGCTAAAGTAGATCAATTTGGTATCGCAAATTATTCCAACGTTAACCAAGACGGTAGAAGAAATGAAGCTGATGTAACTCAAGTAGGTTTAGGAAATGATTCAGATATTGATCAATTTGGTAGAAGAAATAGTTCTACAGTTAATCAATTAGGAATTGCTAACGAATCAAACGTTTTACAAATTGGATTAGATAATACAGCATCTATTTTACAAATTGGTGTTGGTAATGAAGCTGACCAAACTCAATTTGGAGAAGATAATAGTGCTACAGCTATTCAATTTGGTGAAGACAATTACTCATCTCAAGTTCAAGTTGGTGAGGATAACACAGGATTAACTTTACAAGTTGGTGAAGGAAATGCTTCATTTCAATTACAATTAGGTGAAGGTAATATGGCAATTCATGATCAAGATGGTCAAAGTAATTTGGCAATAACTACTCAAACTGGTGAAGGTAATTTCTCTTTTATTCAACAAGATGGTGCATTAAATACTGCTTGGACAAATCAAAATGGACAATTAAATATGAGTTTTGTAAATCAAACTGGTGTAGGAAATCTTTCTTTAGTAAACCAATCTAACTGAGTTTTTATTACAGAGACAAGTGAGTATTACTTACTTGTCTCTTTTTCATTATATGAAGAATCTAAAAAAAATAATCGTTATTTTATTTTTGCTAATTCGCTTTACTGCTATTTCGCAAGAAAATTTACAAGCAGAAAAGATCATGATTAATCAAAATCTTATTAATTATAAACTTACAGAAACAATTTCTCAAAGCCAAACTAATAATGCTATAATAACACAAATTGGAAATCAAAACAATAATCAAAACACAATATTGGCCAGCCAATCGTTTACTCAAGTATATCAAAACGGACACTTTAATTCAACCAATATTTACAGAGTTGAAGCAGAAGTAAACGAATTTATTTTTCAAAATGGAAATGGAAATACAATTAATGAAATGTCAATAGGGAATTACAATATAATTGAAAATCAATACATTCAAAATGGCGATAATAATCGAATTACTAGTTTTGGAAGTAACACAATATCAGAAAGTTTGAAAATTCAGATCAACGGAAATAATGCTTCAATAATCATAATTAGCAGATGAAACGAAATCAAATTTATATTATAATTTTCTCGCTATTTTTTAGTACAATTCTTCATGCTCAAATTTTGAATACCAAAGTAAAAGCTAAAATAGAATTGAGTTATTTTGAAGGAATGGTTTCGGTTACAGGAACAGCTGAAAATCTTGATGACGGAATGAAAAATTTATCATACACTTTGTCAGTCATCAAAAAAAATAAGAAAACAGCAAACACATCAAAAAATTCTCAAAATGGTGAGTTTACATTAAATCCGAATGAAAAAAAAATACTTTCAACAACAAAAATTAACCAAAGTACACAAGATGAAATTATAATTCTACTACTAATTTATGACGATAATAATGTAATGGTAGGAAAAGATCGAATTATTGTAGAAGAAAAAAAAAGTGAAGCTTTAAATAAGAATGAAGCAGAACTTGAAATTACAGGTATTGTTTCAGACGATACCAAAACTAAAATAGGAAAAGATTTTTACGACATATATTTTTCAAAATACAATTCTGAAGCCATAAAAGGAAATCAAATTGTACAAATTGAAGAACAACTGAACATCGGACGAACAACAATTCTTAAAATAACAATTGATAACAAGTTAATTTCAGAATTTATTGCAAATCCAAATGAAGAATTTCTTTCTCAAAAAGCCGAAGAAGCCATTCAAATTACAAAGAAATACTTCAAAGATTTAGAAAAACTAAAAAACAGAATTGAACAATATTAAAACAACTAAAATGAAAACGTACATAACACTATTCACTTGTTTTTTTATCGGTTTTTCAGTGGCACAAAACTTAGTTTATAAACCAAAAAACCCCGCATTTGGAGGTGATACTTTCAATTATCAATGGATGTTAAGTTCAGCAGAATCGCAAAATTTATTAAAAGATCCTGATGGAGAAAAAGGTTACGAACAACAATCTGAATTAGAACGATTTAGAGACAACTTGAACTCGCAATTACTAAGTTATTTATCAAGAGAACTCTTTGACAATCAATTTGGTACTGGAACTTCTGGAACTGGTTCTGGAACGCAAAACGGAGTATATACTTTTGGAAGTTTATCAGTTGAACTATATGAATCAAATTTGGGCTTAGTTGTCAATATCTTAGACATTCTAACAGGTGAAGAAACACAAGTTATTATTCCCAGAAATTAAATTACATCAAATATAAACTGCCCTAAAGTTTATCAAAATTTTGCTTACACGTGTTCTTTTTATCATAAAAACAAAACACATGAAAACA
>NZ_JAIWOF010000090.1 GCF_020217025.1 Flavobacterium sp.
AGCATAAAAATAGTTGGTTGCAGTTTATTTACTCTATTAAGTAGTTGCGGAGCCTATTTTAATCAGCCAGTTACCGTTCAAAAAGCTTCTTATGGAGAAGGAACTCCTGCAACTCTTTCATTAAAATCGTTACCACCACCAAAAGAACAAATTGTTGTAGGTGTTTATAAATTTAGAGACCAAACAGGGCAATATAAACCTTCCGACAATGGAAGTAATTTTAGTACAGCTGTTACACAAGGTTCAACTTCAATTTTGATAAAAGCACTTGAAGATTCAAATTGGTTTATTCCAATTGAACGAGAAAATTTAGCCAATCTTTTACAAGAAAGAAATATCATTAGATCTACACGACAGGAATATTTAAAAGATCCCAATTCTAAAGATCAACAACTTACTCCACTACTCTATGCGGGAGTTTTATTGGAAGGCGGAATTGTTTCGTATGATTCTAATATTATAACTGGTGGTTTTGGGGCACGCTATTTTGGTGCCGGAAGTTCTACAAGTTATAGACAAGATCGAGTAACGGTTTATCTTCGATTAGTTTCTACCCAAAATGGAAAAATTCTAAAAACAATTTATGTATCTAAAACCATTTTATCACAATCTTTAGATGCAAGTTTATTTCGCTATGTAAAATTTAAAAGATTATTAGAAGTTGAAACAGGTTTTACAAAAAATGAACCTTTGCAATTGGCCGTTACTGAAGCAATTGAAAAAGCGGTTGAAGGTTTAATTGTAGAGGGAATACAAGATAATATTTGGGCTGCGAATGCACCTATTTCAACATTAACTGAAGTTATAAACGAATACAACAAAGAAAAAGAAGAATCAGAATCAACACTACTTTACAAGCGTTATTTTAAAGAGCGTAGAGCAAAATTTGGAATCAACTTAGACGTTGGTGGTTCATTAATTCAAGGTGACTATCCGAGTGCTGTTTTGAAACCCGCGTTACGTGCTGGAATGCGCTATTTTATTATGCCAACGTTTAGTATTAATACTTCTGTAAATTTATTTTGGATGAAAAACAAAAACAAATTTGAAGATGCTCACACTTCGTTTGATTTGAATACTGAAGTACTCTTTTTACCCTATGATAGATTGACGCCATTTTTCTACATCGGAACAGGTTTAGGAGCAACATCTAGTTATGAATCACCTTATTTTAAAATACAATCAGGAGCAGGTGTTGAATATTTAGCAACTGATAATCTAGGAATTCGCATGCTTGGCGAAATAAACTTTACACAATCTGATAAAATTGATAACATCACATCGGGAATTAGAGATGATAATTATTGGCGATTTTTCATCAGTGTAAACTATTATTTTCCTCGAAAAAAATATGATGAGAAAGCCATTAAAAAACACATAAAAGATTTATCCATTGAAGCAACTTCAAATTCAACAAAATAATCATGTACAAAATATATAAATTCAGTTTTTTTATCCTAATTCTCTCACTTTCCTATTCTTGTTCGGAAGAAACTATTGATGAAACTGGTTTTGGAACAGTAACTGGTCGTGTGGTAGAAGCTGTTACATTTGAACCAATTGAAAATGCTCGTGTTTCATCAAATCCAAATACAAGTGCTGTTTTTACCGATGAAGATGGATATTTTACAATAGAAAACGTACCAACAGGAGATTATGCTTTTGAAGCTAGAAAAGATGGTTTTATTGCCAAATTTGAAGCTGGAACCGTACTAAAAGATTTAGAAACAGAATTGGTTTTTGAATTAGAACCTATAGAAGAAATTAACCAATCACCTACTGTACCAGAACTTTTAACACCATTAGATAATGCCGAAAATTTAAGCTTAAGTATCAATCTAACCTGGCAATCAACAGATCCAGAAGATGATGAACTAACTTATAAAATTACCCTTCGAAATGATATTACAAACGAAATTATTGTTTATGAAGAAATTACAAGTAATTCTTTCACTTTAACAGATTTAAACTACAGCACAAAATATTTTTGGCAAGTTTCTGTTTCTGATGGAATAAACCCAGAAGTAAATAGCTTAACACAATCATTTAGAACATTAGAATTTCCAAATGCACGTTATCTTTTTACTCGAAAAATTGCGGACAACAATGTAATTTTTACTGCTGATGATTCTGGAAATGAATTACAAATTACGTCTGATGCAACCAATAGCTTTAGACCGCGAAAAAATATTCCTGCAAATAAAATTGCTTTTTTGAGAACCACTGGCGGACAAGCTCATATTTATACAATGAATCCTGATGGTTCTGATGTTTTTAAAGTAACGGCCGGAATTCCAGCTGCGGGATTTAATTTGGACTATTACAATTTTAGTTGGAAAAGCAACGGAAGTCAATTGATTTATTCTAATTTTGACAAACTCTACAAAATTAATGTTGATGGAAGTGGATTAGAATTGATATTTCAAACACCCAATGGAAAATTAATTTCAGAATGTGATTGGAGTATTGATAGTTCGATTATTGCGTTAAAAGTTAACAATTTATATGGTTATGAAACAGAAGTCTACGTAATTAATTCAAACGGAATAATTGTAGAAAATGTAATTTCTGGAACTATGGGAGCAATTAGCGGTTTACATTTATCAGTTACTAATAACAAATTAGTTTTTACAAGAGATGTTACTGGATTTGAAAGTTTTGATTACCGACAATTGGATTCAAGAATATTCCAATATGATTTTTTAACAGATACAGCAACAGAAGTAAATGTTCAAAAACCTGCAGGATTTAATGATTTAGAAGTTCGATATTCTCCAAACGAAGCCGAATTACTTTTTGTAAGCACATCAAATGATGGAATATCCGCTAGAAATATTTTTAAATGCTCGATTGGAATAACAGGTTCAAGATTGCAATTATTTGATAATGGCATCATGCCAGACTGGAAATAAAAAAAGCAGGTCAAAGACCTGCTTAATGTATCCTTAATTTTTTTATTAATAACCAATTAAATATTAAATTAAGAAACACATAGTTTTAATAAATTTATACTAAAACTGTGAATACCTTATTTATAATTGGCTAAAATCGAGAATAGCAAAGCTAATTTAGTATTTTATAGTGATAAAAACAAATTATTAGCTATAAAACACACATACATTATATTGAAAACCATTGCATAAACCTCTTTTCTTTTGAAATACTTACTTCATAATAGAATAACTCTACATTTTTTAATGATATTTTAATTCTTGAAGCATTCTTTACATGATGAATATAATCTTTATTAATAATAAATTTTCGATTAATTCTGAAAAACTTGTTATTATCAATCTCTCCTTCAATTTTTTCTAATGATTTCGGAATTAAAAACTGTCTATTTTCATTAGTAAAAATAAAAGTAGCATTGTTTTCACTAAAGAAATATAAAATATCTTGAATTGGAATTTTTTTCAAATGTGTTCCTGAAGCTACCAAATAAGAGTTAACAAAAGTTGATTCATTAAAATTTGACCAACTTATTTCATTATGAAAACCTGATTTTAAAGTTGCAATCTTTTCTAATAATCGATTTAATTTACTTTCATCAATTGGTTTTAACAGATAATCAATGGAATTATAATTGAATGCATTTAACGCATATTCATCAAATGCAGTGGTAAAAACAATTTTTGAATCAATTTTAATTTTATCCAAAATTTCAAAACAGTTTCCGTCACGTAATTTAATATCCATAAAAACAATATCCGGATGTTTGTTTTCTTTTAGCCAAATAGTTGCCTTTTTTACAGAATTCAAAATAACCAAAACTTCAAAGTCATATTGATTCAGAAGTCGCTCTAATCTGATTCCTGCAGGAATTTCATCTTCTATAATTACAGCTGTCATTCTAAATTTAAAATTGGCAATTGAACACTAAAACTATTTTTATCATTGATAATAACAATTGACGAATTGGTTAGAATTTCATATCGTTTATTAATATTAACTAAACCAAAATTAGTTGAATCCGTTCTGTTTTTTGAGTTAACTGAATTATAAATTACCAAATGATCATTTTTCATATAAATTTTAATCTCAATTGGATTTTCTTCATCTAAATTATTATGCTTGAAAACATTATCAATCAACTCTTGAATTGTTGATGATAACACGTATTGATTTTCTGTAAATTCATCAGAAATTGAAAAATTAAATCCATTTTCAAATTTTGCTTTATAAATTTCCAAGTATTCTTTTATAAACAATAATTCCACTTTAAGTGAAACAAAATCTTCTTCTTGCTTTTTTAAATAATGTCTGTAAACATTAGCTAAATTATGACCAAAATCAATAGCTTTCGATGGATTAACTTCTATGAACGAAATTAAAGTATTTAAATTATTAAAGAGAAAATGAGGATTAATTTGGTTTTTAAGTTCTAGATATTGCGCATCTTTCTGAATATTTTGAAGTTTTAATAACTTCCTTTCACTGATTTGATTTCTGTAATATAAAAATGCATAAATTGAAAGTGAAGAGAATAGCCCAATAAGGTAAATTATTAAATATACACCTGGATTTGAATTGAATTTAAACTCTTTCAAAACTAAAATTACAACACTAAAAAAAGAAATTACTACAGAACAAAAAGAACTTAATAAAATGTTAGCTATTGTATCAAACTTAAAATAAACAAACAATCGAATGAATAAAAGTGAGAAAACAGGTACTAAAATCATATAGATGATTAAGAACTTATTCAATAATATAAATTCATACAAATCATTAATATCTCTATAAATAATCAATAAATACAATGCAAATTCTATAAGGATAACTGATAAAACTAACCCAAAATAGTGATGCTTTCTATCTTCAAATTTTAGAATTGAACTATCTTTTTTTTCTAAAACATACAAAACCAAATATTCTAAAAGAAAAATACAAATCCCAAGAATTGCCTGCGAAAAAACAGTTGTCAATCTAAAATTTGAATCTCGCAAAATAATGTTTAAAACAAATGAAAAAAGAGAAATGCTAACTAAAGTGGTTAAAGATGATAAAAATAATTTCGAAAATAATTTATAGTTCTGCTTCTTTAAATAATCAGAAACATAAACGGAATTAAAGGCAATAATTACAAAAAAACCAAATGAAAAAATAGTTAAAAAGACATCTTTAAATTCGTTTGTTGTATTTTTTGAAAAAATAAAAACGCCTAAAATAATAACGAACGGAAGAGCTGTTAAGATTAGAAACTTTTTAAATAATGACATTTATGATAGATTTAAAATTCATTTCAAAAGTCACAATTACGTTTCAATATTCTAAAAAAATAATAGTGAATGAGCTAAATTTAAAAGTGAATGAATTTACAAAACATCCAAACTCCCTTTTCCTTCACGAATTACTTCAGGCTCATAACCAGTTAAATCAATAATAGTTGAAGCTACATTATCACCATAACCACCGTCGATAACCAAATCTACTTTATTATTCCATTTTTCGAAGATTAATTCTGGATCGGTTGAATATTCAATTACCTCATCTTCATCGTGAATTGAGGTTGAAACAATAGGGTTTCCTAAAAGTTTTACGATTTCACGAGCAATGTTGTTATCAGGAACACGAATACCAACGGTTTTCTTTTTTCTGAATTCTTTTGGTAAATCGTTATTTCCTGGTAAAATAAACGTGTATGGTCCAGGTAAAGCGCGTTTTAAAATTTTAAATGTAGAAGTATCAATTTGTTTCACATAATCAGAAAGATTACTCAAATCGGAACAAACGAAAGAAAAATTGGCTTTTTCTAATTTAATGCCTTTGATTTTGGCAATTTTCTCTAACGCACGAGAATGGGTAATATCACAACCAAGACCATAAACGGTATCTGTTGGATAAATAACTAATCCACCATTTCGTAAAACCTCAACTACTTTTTTAATAGCAGCTTCGCTTGGTTTGTCTTCGTATATTTTTATGATTTCTGACATCTTATTTTTTGTTTCAAGTTAATCTAAAAACTTCTATCCTATAACTTCCAACTTCGCAAATCGCAACAACAACTTCTTTAATCCGCCAACATCAAAACGAATTTCGGCTTTTTTATCGGCACCTATTCCTTCAATATTTACGATTTGTCCTTTTCCAAAACGTTCGTGCATTACGATATTTCCAACGTTTAAATTCGCATCGACAACATTAGAACTTCCTGAGTTACTTGAAACAGGTTTCAGTCTTCTAATATTTGCCGTTGGACTTGGTTGGTCTTGCGTTAAATATTTTGGTGGTGTTCCTGCGGTTGGCTTTGCTAATCTTAATTTCGATTTATCAATATCGCCAAAAACATCAATATCCATAACCGGTTTGTAACGATAACCTGAATCTACTGGATTCAAATATTCTAAATATTGATCGTTAATTTCTTCAATAAAACGCGATGGTTCGCTATCTACTAATTTTCCCCAACGGTAACGCGATTGCGCATACGTCAAATACGCTTGATGTTCGGCACGAGTTAAGGCTACGTAGAATAAACGACGCTCTTCTTCTAATTCGCTACGAGTATTCAAACTCATCGCACTTGGAAACAAGTCTTCTTCTAATCCCACAATAAACACGTGAGGAAACTCTAATCCTTTGGCTAAGTGAATCGTCATTAAAGCTACTCTATCGTCATCACCTGTGTCTTTATCTAAATCGGTAGCTAAAGCTACGTCTTCTAAAAATTCGGCTAACGCACCTCTTGCTCCGTCGATTTCTTTTTGTCCTTCGGTGAAGTCTTTTATACCGTTTAGCAATTCTTCTATATTTTCAATTTTAGCAATTCCTTCTGGAGTTCCGTCTTTCTTAAGCTCTTGAACTAATCCTGTCTTCTTCGTAACATGATCAGTTAAGAAAAACGCATCTTGATTTTCATTGATAACTTGGAAACTCTTAATCATCGTCACAAAATCATTCAATTTTGCTTTTGTTCCTGCATTTAGTTTCAAATCGATTTTATCAATATGTTCCATCACTTCAAAAATAGAACGCTTGTAATGATTGGCAGCAACTGTTAATTTCTCAACCGTAGTATCACCAATTCCTCTTGCTGGATAATTAATAACACGAACTAAGGCTTCTTCATCTTTTGGATTAATTACCAAACGCAAATAGGCTAAAACGTCTTTAATTTCTTTACGTTGATAGAACGATAAACCACCATAGATTCGATACGGAATATCGCGTTTACGCAACGCATCTTCCATAGCACGAGATTGCGCATTCGTACGATATAGAATTGCAAATTGTCCGTTCAGCATTTGGTTTTGCATCTTCTGTTCGAAAATAGTTGCTGCAACAAAACGACCTTCTTCTCCATCAGTTAAACTTCGGTGAACTTTTATTTTTGGTCCATCATCGTTCGATGTCCAAACGATTTTATCTAACTTGGTTTTATTCTTATCGATTACATTATTCGCAGCTTCTACGATATTTTTAGACGAACGATAATTTTGTTCCAAACGATACAATTGCACGTTTTCGTAATCTTTCTGGAAATTTAAAATGTTATTGATGTTCGCACCTCGAAACGCATAAATACTCTGTGCATCATCACCTACCACACAAATATTTTGAAATCTATCGGATAAGGCTCGAACAATCAAATACTGTGAGTGATTCGTATCTTGGTACTCATCTACTAAAATGTATCGAAATCTATCTTGATATTTCGCTAACACATCTGGAAAACGATTCAATAATTCATTGGTTTTCAATAGTAAATCATCAAAATCCATCGCACCCGATTTAAAACAACGCTCTACGTATTGCTGATAAATTTCACCCATACGAGGTTTTTTGCTCATGGCATCCGCTTCTTGTAACTCGGGATTATTGAAATAGGCTTTTACTGTGATTAGTGAGTTTTTATATGATGAAATACGACCTAAGATTTGCTTTGGTTTGTAAATGTCTTTATCCAATTGCATTTCTTTGATGATGCCTCCCAAACAACGTAAAGAATCTTGCGAATCGTAAATCGTGAAATTCGATGGATAACCTAATTTATCGGCTTCACTTCTTAAAATCTTAGCAAAAACCGAGTGAAAAGTTCCCATCCAAAGGTTTTTGGCTTCGTTATTTCCAACAATATCTGCAATACGTTTTTTCATTTCACGTGCGGCTTTGTTGGTAAAAGTTAAGGCCAAGATATTAAATGCATCTACACCTTGACTCATCAAGTTAGCTATACGAACGGTTAACACACGCGTTTTTCCAGAACCCGCGCCCGCAATTACAATCATGGGGCCGTCTTTCTGCAATACAGGTGCTTGCTGTGCTTCGTTTAATTGGCTGATATATCGCTGCATTTCTTTCATAGGATTCGATAACTTTTAACTAATTTACAAAAATACACTTTGGTAAGTGTTTTTACAAGTTTTTATTTTGTGCTTAAAGTGAGAGAAATATTTAAACACATAGAGACAATAGATTTACTTTTTGTTGATTTTAGTCCGAAGCTTCGGACGTTTTACTTAACATAGATAACATAGAAAAATTGAGCAACTCATTTTTGAATTTAAGATTTAATTTTAACCATTTCTTTAATTTCTCAAATCTGTGTTCCTAAACCTATTTGAATTTTAATAATTTTAATCTTAATTTGCGACATATTTAAATCTATTTAAAATGACAATCGAAGATAAATTATTAGAAATTGCTGCTTATACCTTACCTGCTTTGATTACGGGTGGTGTAGCTTTTGTAATGATGCAAAAATTTTATAACAGCGAAGAAAGTAAACGCAAATTTGAATTACTAAGAGAAAATCAAAAACAAGCGTTACCTATTCGTTTGCAAGCGTATGAGCGAATGGTTTTGTTGTTGGAAAGAATTAACCCAACACAATTGTTACTTCGTGTAGCTCCAATTAGCAAAAGTAAAGATGATTATGCAACTTTATTATCGCACCATATTCAAACTGAATTTGAGCATAATTTAACGCAACAAATTTATTTAACCTCAGAAACTTGGGATATCATATTGAAAGCTAAAAACAGTACGGTGCAAATGATTCGAAAAAATGCACTTAGAGAAGATGTTGCTGATGCCGATAAACTAAGAGAAGCCATCATGTTAGAACTAACAGAAACCGAAGCGCCAAGTAATATTGCAATTAGCTTTTTGAAAGAAGAATTGAAAAGAGTATTTTAAATATAAATCCCGAGTTGTAGCTCGGGATTTTTTTATTTTTCGTTTAAAAATTTCAAATACAACTCTTTCATAGTTACATCCGAAGTCGACGCTAATTTTTCAACTATTGTTCTGTATTCTGGTTTTTTGAGTAATAAACGAACGTTATCTCTTCCAAACTTAGTGAACTGCCACTTGTGATGCACCGTTGCTTTAAACAATAATTCAATTACTTTTTCATCATTTGAATTTAGTTGTAATAACAATTCTAAAGCGTTCTGTCTCACGGAACTTTCATAGTTTTCTGAAGCAAAATCTAACAATTTATTATACGAAGTAACTTTCACTTGCTCCGGCAGATTTTCCGTATTCATTGCTAAAGCTAACCAAGTTAAGCGGAAACTTTTATCATTATTTCCAACGATCTCTTTTGTCTGTTCTAAATAACGTAAACGTTCATCAGGAAAGTTTTTCCAAAGATTAGTTAAAGCTATTTCTTTCGTTTGGTAGGAATTATCTTCTAACAATGTTTCATATTGAAATCTAAAAGCTTCTGGAATTACAGATGTGGATTCCGCAACGGCTCTTCTTACCAAAATATCATTTGTTGCCAAAGCAGTTTCTAAAATGACTTTTCGTTCTTCAAAAGGAATATTTCGCGTTTGATAAACAATGTATTGTTTAATTGGATAATACGCATCTGATTTTAGAATTTCTGTTAATTCGGCTAATGATTTTTTACTTTTCTTCAAAGTAAAATAATCTTGAATGAATTTGTTTTTAGAAAGGTATTTTTGAGCGATTTCCATTTCAAATCCTGGCTTTTCTAACCAAACCTTTTTGAAATTTTCCACATTATAACCCGAAATATCTTTTACAA
>NZ_JAIWOF010000091.1 GCF_020217025.1 Flavobacterium sp.
TTTTCAAGAAATCATCAGTATTAACGTTTTTGTATTGGTATTTCTTTAAATACTTTTTAACCGCTTTTTGGAAATTCTTTGGACCAATATCTTCTCGCATCACATGTAATGCCCAAGCACCTTTTTTGTAAAACGATAACGAACTCGCTTTTTCATTCATTACGGGAATCGTATCGGTTTTAGAAGCCCGTTTTAATTGTTCGGCGTAATCGTTTAGTTCTTCGAAGAAATAATCATCGCCAAACAAATGACGTTCCGCTAATAAGGCATAATAAGTCGCAAAACCTTCCTGTAACCAATGGTGTTTTCCAGATTGAGCCGTAATCAAATCACCAAACCATTGATGGGCTAGCTCGTGTGCGTTGACATTGACATAATTTCTATCATTAAAACCAATTTCATCTACTACAAAATCTTGTGCAAAAATGGTTGAAGTCGTATTCTCCATTCCCGCATATAAAAAATCACGGACCGGAACTTGTCGGTAAATGCCCCAAGGATACTTCACTCCTATTTCTTGTTCCAAATAATCGAATAGTTCTTTGGAATAGCGATAGGTTGGTTCAAATTTAGAAACATCATTTTTATCCAAATAAAATTCTAACGGCGTTCCTGATTTAGTGGTTGTGGTTTGTTTTGCGAAATTCCCAATTGCTAGCATTACCAGATAAGAAGACATTGGTTTTTGCATTGAATATTCATAAGTAAAAACTTCCCTTGCAATTGGAATACTTGGTTTTGATTTTTTTATCAATTTTCCGTTGGAAATAACTTCGTATTTATTATCAAATATAATTTTCAAATTAAAAATCACTTTCTCATTCACATCATCAAAACTCGGCAACCAATGACTTGTATAACGTCCTTGCCCTTGTGTCCAAATCTGTAAATTTTCATCTTGACCCGTAAAATAAAGTGTTTGTTTCGGTTTTGCGGAATAAGATATTTGTAATTTATTTTTTCCAATTTTGAAATTACTAAAAATCTTTATCTTACCTTCTGAATAATCAAATTCAATTATTTTTTCATTAACAAGAACAAAATCTATATTCATGTTTTTTGCATCAATATAAATAGTATCGGTTTTTTTTAACACGTTAAAATCATAAATAACACCACCATATGTCAATTTATTTTTGAAATTAATATTAATTAAAGCATCACACTTAATAAAGTCTACTTTATCAGTTTGTTGAGCAAAAGAAAAACTTACTATTAATAAGGAAAACAGAATACGAAACATCTTGATGGATTTTAATAAGGTACGAATATAAACATTTTCGATTTCACTGATTTTAAATTAACAAATTATAAACTATCTTCGCTTTAGCATTTAGGAACACAGATTGAAGTAATTGGATAAATTTTTAAAATTTCTTAAATCTGTGTTCCAAAAATTAAATTTTGAACTTGTAATTGCACTTGAATTTGAATCTACTCGAAACTCCCATAGAATATCTCAAAGGCGTTGGTCCTCAGCGTGGCGATTTATTGCGCAAGGAGTTGGGCATTCATAAGTATGCCGATTTACTGAATTTATTCCCCAATCGTTATATTGATAGAACTCGCTATTACAAGATTAACGAACTGCAAAACAGCAATTCCGAAGTTCAAATTGTTGGAAAAATTATCAATATCAAAACGGTTGAGCAAGGAAAAGGAAAATCGAGATTAGTTGCAACTTTTGTAGATGAAACGGGACAAATGGAACTCGTGTGGTTTCAAGGTCAAAAATGGATTCGCGAAAGCATCAAAATTAATGTTCCGTATGTGATTTTTGGAAAAGTTACCCAATTTGGTGCCACCTACAACATGGCGCATCCCGAAATGGAATTGTTGGAAGAACACAAAGCCAGTCTTCGATCGGCAATGCAACCCGTTTATCCAAGTACGGAAAAATTAGCCAATAAAGGGATTTCAAACAAAGTCATCAATAAAATGATGCAACAATTGTTTGTGGAAACACAAGCTTTGTTCTCTGAAAATTTACCGAATTACCTTTTAGACGAATTAAAATTGATTCCTAAAAATGCGGCTTTGTTTAATATCCATTTTCCAAAAAGTCAAGATTTATTAGCTAAAGCTCAATTCCGATTGAAGTTTGAAGAATTGTTTTTCATTCAATTGCAATTGATTACGAAGAATCTAATTCGCAAACACAAAATCAAAGGAATGCCGTTTGAAAAAGTGGGTGAAAACTTTAATAATTTTTACAAAAATCATTTACCTTTTGATTTAACTAATGCCCAAAAACGCGTACTAAAAGAAATCCGTAACGACTTAGGAAGCAACGCCCAAATGAATCGTTTACTTCAAGGCGACGTGGGTTCTGGAAAAACGATTGTGGCTTTAATGTGCATGCTTCTAGCAAAAGATAATGGCTTTCAAAGTTGCTTAATGGCGCCAACCGAAATTCTAGCCAATCAACATTTCAACGGAATTACTGATTTAGCTAAAGAATTAAATATCAACATAAAAATATTAACTGGTTCAACTAAAACAGCTGATAGAAAAATCATCCACGAAGAACTTGAAAACGGAACTTTAGATATTTTAATTGGAACGCATGCCTTGTTAGAAGACAAAGTGCAATTCCATAATTTAGGTTTAGCGATTATTGATGAGCAACACAGATTTGGTGTGGAACAAAGAAGTAAACTTTGGAAGAAAAATGATGTTCCACCACATGTTTTGGTTATGACCGCTACACCAATTCCTCGAACTCTAGCGATGAGTTTGTATGGTGATTTAGATATTTCAGTCATTGATGAATTGCCACCTGGTAGAAAACCGATTCAAACCGTTCATCGTTATGATTCGAACCGATTGAAAGTTTGGAAATTCTTAAAAGATGAAATTACAAAAGGACGTCAAGTATATATAGTGTATCCATTGATTCAAGAATCGGAAAAAATGGATTACAAGGATTTGATGGATGGCTATGAAAGTATTTCAAGAGATTTTCCTTTACCTCAATATTCAATTTCAATAGTTCATGGAAAAATGAAACCTTCCGATAAAGACGAAGAAATGCGTCGCTTTTCAGAAGGAAAAACAAATATTATGGTGGCAACGACTGTGATTGAAGTTGGAGTAAATGTTCCTAATGCTTCTGTAATGGTCATTGAAAGTGCAGAACGTTTTGGTTTATCACAATTGCATCAGTTAAGAGGACGTGTAGGTCGTGGTGCCGAACAAAGTTATTGTATCTTAATGACAAGTCATAAACTAAGTAATGATAGTAAAATCCGAATGGAAACTATGGTTCGTACCAATGATGGCTTCGAAATTTCGGAAGTCGATTTAAAATTGCGTGGTCCAGGTGATATCATGGGGAAACAACAAAGTGGTGTTTTAAATCTTCAAATTGCGGATTTGGTAAAAGATAAAGAAATTTTACAATTGGCGCGTCATCACGCTATAAAATTACTGAAAGATGATGCTCCAATGGAAAAACCAGAGCATGCTAAACTTCGTGAAGCATTTATTGAGTTAAGCAAGAAGAAAACTATCTGGAACTATATTAGCTAAATTTCATTTAATGTAACGAAGTGAAGAAAAATTATAACAAAAAGTAAATTTCAACACCTATCTCGTAACTTTTTTAAGGAAATCTCAAATTTCTAAAACATTTGTACCTACAACAATGTTAAATAAATGGTAAGGTTTTGGCATAATTATCTCGTAAGACTTAGTTTTGTATAAAATCTTAAGTTTAGCTCCATTATTATGAAAATAAAAACGATAAGCATCACGCTAATTACCTTGACACTTGTAGGACTTATTGGATATAGAATCACAAAAAACAATGCCGAATCTGAAAAAGGTGGCGGAAAAGGAGATAAAAAACCTCCAATGATGGTTGATGCCATTGTAGTTTCTGAAACTAATTTTGCGAATACTATTTCACTTTCTGGTTCTATTGAAGCTAACGAAAATGTAGAAATTAGAAGTGAAGTTTCTGGAATTGTGGAGAAAATCTATTTCACAGAAGGAACTAACGTTAGCAAAGGTCAGGTTTTATTGAAAGTAAACGATATTGAACTTCGTGCCCAACTTTCGCAAGCACAAACTCGTCAAAGTTTGGCTTCTGAAAATGAAAGAAGAGCTAAACTACTTCTTCAAAAAGAAGCGATTTCTCAAGAAGAATATGATATTGCAAGTGCTGAATATAGAAGCCTGAAAGCACAAACGCAATTGATTCAAGCGCAAATTGGTAAAACAACTATTAGAGCACCATTTTCGGGAAAAATTGGTTTACGCAACATTTCTCCTGGAACTTATGTAACTCCTACTACCCTAATCACCAAATTGGTTAGTGCTAATCAAGTGAAAATTAGTTTCTCTATTCCTGAAAAATATGCATCGGAAGTAGAAAACAATACTAATATTCAATTCACGATTCCAAATAATCCTGAAAAATTCACAGCTAAAATTTACGCCATCGAACCTGAAATTGAAACTTCTACTCGAACCTTAAAAATTAGAGCGATTGCTGAAAATCCGAATGGAAAACTTTTAGCGGGAACCTTTGCTACTATTGAACTTCCTCTAAAAAATATCAAAGGAGCTATTCAAATTCCTTCTGAAGCGGTTGTTCCTGTTCAAGATGGAAAAGTAGTTTATATTGCCAACAATGGAAAAGCAAAAGAGGTAAAAATAGAAACTATCGCCAGAACTGATAAAGATGTAATCGTTACGCAAGGCGTAAAATCAGGAGATACAATTTTAACTTCTGGCGTTATGGCTTTAAAAGACGAAGCTGATATAAAAGTAAAAGTAAAATAAGCTTTTCTAAATTCTAATTTCAAACTTCAAATTTAAAATGAGTTTATCTACTTTAAGTATAAAAAGACCCGTATTTACCATTGTAATCAACTTATTGATTATCCTTTTTGGTATTTTAGGATTTAGTTATTTGGGCGTTCGAGAATTCCCTTCGATTGATCCTGCCGTAATTAACGTACGAACGAATTACACCGGTGCTAATGCCGATATTATTGAATCGCAAATTACCGAACCACTTGAAAAAGCTATTAATTCGATTGATGGAATTCGAAACATTACGTCTTCGAGTAACCAAGGTTCAAGTAATATTACGGTCGAATTCAAATTAGAGAAAAACCTGGAAGAAGCGGCTAACGACGTTCGTGATAAAGTATCGCAAGCCATTAGAAGTTTACCACAAGATATTGATGCACCACCAGTAGTTTCAAAGGCTGATGCCGATTCGGATGCGATTATTTCGATGACCGTTCAAAGTAATGCTAAAAATGCATTGGAATTAAGCGATTATGCAGAAAATGTAATTGCCGAACGTTTACAAACCATTCCTGGTGTGAGTAGCGTGCAGATTTGGGGACAAAAACGTTATTCGATGCGTATTTGGATGGATCCAATCAAATTGAATGCATACGGAATCACAGTTGCCGATGTTCGAAATGCTTTGGACAAACAAAATGTAGAATTACCATCGGGAAAATTAACAGGTGCTAATACCGAATTAATGGTAAAAACGCTTGGAAATTTATCTACTGAAAAAGAATTCAACGATATTATCATTGTAGCGGATGCGAATAAAACCGTTCGTTTAAGCGATATTGGCTATGCTGTTTTAGCTTCCGAAAATTTAGAAACCAAGTTTACTGAATCAGGAAATCCGATGGTGGCTGTGGCTATTATTCCACAACCTGGAACGAATTACTTAGAAATTGCCGAACAATTTTATGCCGAAGTTGATAAATTAAAGAAAGATTTACCGAGCGATATCAAATTAGATATTGCTTTAGATAATACTATTTTCATTAAAAAATCAGTTGTTGAGGTAGCGGAAACATTAGCTATTTCAGTAGTTTTGGTAATCATTATTATCTTCTTATTCTTTAGAGATTGGTCCATCGCATTCCGACCTTTAATTGATATTCCGGTTTCGTTGATTGCTACATTTTTTATCATGTATTTGTGTGGTTTCTCTATCAACGTTTTAACCTTGTTGGCAATTGTTTTAGCCACAGGATTAGTAGTTGACGACGGAATTGTAGTAACCGAAAACATCTTCAAAAAAGTCGAAGAAGGTATGTCGCCTATCGAAGCGGCTATCAAAGGTTCGAATGAGATTTTCTTTGCTGTAATTTCAATTTCAGTTACGTTAGCAGCCGTTTTCTTACCGATTATTTTCTTAGAAGGTTTCGTTGGACGATTGTTCCGAGAGTTTGGTGTCGTCATTGGTGCTGCTGTACTGATTTCCGCCTTTGTATCGTTGACTTTAACGCCAATGTTAAATGCTTATTTGATGAAAGGTGGCGAACAAAAGAAAACTAAATTTTATGAAGCTACAGAACCATTCTTCGTAAGTTTAAATACTGGATATGCCAATGCATTAACTAAATTCTTAAAAAGAAAATGGTTGAGTTTCCCAATTATCGGAGTTTGTATTGGATTGATTATCTTATTTTTCGCCATTCTTCCAAAAGAAACTGCACCTTACGACGATAGAAGCTTAGGTGTAATTAGTGTCACAACTCCAGAAGGTTCAACTTATGAATATACTGACCGATTCATGGAAGAATTATCCGATTTAATTAACGATTCGATTCCTGAGAAAAAAGTAGCATTGGTAATTACTTCGCCAGGATTTTTATCTTCTTCAGTAAATGCAGGAAGAGTTCGTTTAGCTTTAGTTGACCCAAGTGAAAGAGAAAAATCACAAAAAGAAATTGTGGATGACTTGAACAAATGGACTAAAAAATATCCACAAGCCAAAGTTAACGTTTCGGAACAACCAACAATTTCGGTAAACCGTCGTGGTGGTTTGCCAATTCAATACATTATTCAAGCGCCGAATTTTGAAAAATTAAGAGAAAAAATTCCACAATTCATGGAAGAAGCGAGTAAAAACGAAACTTTCTCCAATGTCGACGTGAATTTAAAATTCAATAAACCTGAAATCAACGTAACCATTAATCGTGAAAAGGCAGAAAGTTTAGGGATTTCGGTTTTAGATGTGGCGCAAACTTTGCAATTATCATTAAGCGGACAACGTTTTGGTTATTTCATGCAAAACGGAAAACAATATCAAGTGATTGGACAGTTTGACGAAAAAGACCGCGATGCTCCATTGGATTTAACTTCGATGTTCGTTAAGAATAAAGCAGGTGAATTAATTCAATTAGACAACGTAGTTGAGGTAGAGGAACAAAGTAATCCACCGCAATTATTCCACAACAATCGTTATATGTCGGCAACGGTTTCTGCAGGTTTAGCACCAGGAAAAAGTATGATTGATGGTATCAATGCGATGGACGAAATCAAAGAAAAAGTTTTAGATGATACTTTTACAACCGATTTAGGAGGAGAATCACGTGACTTCGTAGAAAGTAGTTCGAATACTTCTTTCGCATTTGGATTGGCGTTATTGCTAATCTATTTGATTTTAGCCGCACAATTTGAAAGTTTTATCGATCCATTCATCATCATCTTAACCGTACCAATGGCGGTAGCTGGAGCGTTATTCTCGCTTTGGTTATTTGGACAAACTTGGAATATTTTCAGTCAAATTGGAACCGTCATGCTGATTGGACTTGTGACCAAAAACGGAATTCTGATAGTCGAATTTGCCAACCAACTTCGAGAACAAGGAAAATCGAAATACAATGCCATTTTAGAAGCTTCGGAAGCACGTTTACGTCCAATTTTAATGACGAGTTTAGCCATTGCTTTAGGAGCTTTACCAATTGCACTTTCGCTTGGAGCCGCTTCTACAAGTAGAATAGGAATGGGAGTTGTAATTGTGGGCGGAACGATGTTCTCGTTAATCCTAACTTTATTTGTAATTCCATCCATTTATTTAATGTGGTCGAAAGCTAAAAAACACCGACCAGAATTTGATAATTTAGACGCTTTAGAAAAATAATAATATGCAACATTTATATAAAATAGTATTCCTTTTCATCATCGGATTTTCAGCACAAGCACAAGATTTGCTTACCCTTGAAGATGCGGTTAAAATTGCTTTGGAAAACAATTACGATATTAAAATCGCAAAAAACAATTCCAAAATTGATGCAACCAACAACAATTTAGCCAATGCTGGAATGTTGCCTTCATTGAATGCAAATTTCACTAACAATAATAGTCAATTAAATACCACGCAAACACAATCTGATGGTTCCGAAAGAAAACTAGACAATGCTAAAAACATGAATTTAACGTATGGTGTTGGTTTAGATTGGACGATTTTCGATGGTTTAAGCATGTTTGCTAGAAAAGAGCAATTAAACGTTTTAGAACAACAAGGAAAAGCCGAATTACAAACAGCCATTCTAACCCGAATTAGTGATGTATATACCACCTATTTTGATTTGGTACAACAACAACAAGTTTTAGCTTCGATTGATACCGCGATTGTGATTTCAAACCAACGTTTAACAACCGCTCAAAATCGTTTTAGCATTGGAAAAGCTTCGAAATTAGAAGTTTTGAATGCACAAGTAGATTTGAATAGCGATTTAAGTTTGCAATTGAAACAAAGAGAACTCATCAAAATCAGTAAAATTAGATTGAACGAATTATTAGTTCGCGATATTCAAACCGATTTTAAAGTAGCTAACGAAGTTACATTTGAACAAAACTTAGATTTCAACGAATTAAAAGCAACAGCCGAAAAACAAAATCCGCAATTGCAAGCGCAAATTCTATCTAAAAAAGTAGCCGATTTGAATTTGAAACAAGTCAAAGGCAATCGCTATCCAACGGTTCGCCTTACTTCAGGTTATAATTTCACACGTTCGGAAGCTTCTTTGGGATTTATTACGCAATCATCTGGACAAGGTTTTGTGTATGGAGTTACTGCGACTGTGCCAATTTTTAATGGATTTCTTCAAAACAGAAACGAAAAAGTAGCGAAATATCAAGTGGAGAATGCTGGATTCATTTTAGAACAACAAAAATTATCACTAACTTCACAATTATCGTCTTTATATGCGAGTTATCAAACCAATTTAGAGTTGGTAAAAGTGGAAGAAAAAAACTTAGAAATCGCCAAACAAAACTTAGATATTACGTTAGCGAAATTCAAAATTGGAACAATCACAACTATCGAATTTAGAACAGCTCAGCAAAACTTTGTGGATGCATCAGTTCGTTATTCGAATGCGCAATATGTAACCAAACTTTCAGAAATCAACTTAAAAGAATTAGCCGGTACTTTAAAATTAAATTAATATCTTATTTTTGTTAAAGTGATGAGGAGTTTTCATAACTTTTAAACTCTTAAACATCTAAACTTTTAAACATTAATAAATGGTTCAATACAACCCAAAAGACTGGATTACTTTTATTTTTCGTTTTCACGAATCGGATACCTTTCGTCAACTGATTCCGATGATGATTTTCATTGGATTTTATGCTTACGGAATCGCTTATTTGGAATTAGAATATTGGAAACTTTCCGAAACCAGTCATGTAAAAAACCTTAATGTAATGCACACCACTGTTGGTTTTGTATTGTCGTTATTATTGGCATACAGAACCAATACGGCTTACGACCGCTGGTGGGAAGGTCGAAAACAATGGGGTGCTTTAGTGAACAATAGTCGAAATTTAGCCATAAAACTTTCCGCTTATTTGTCTGATGAGAATGATAGAAATTTCTACAGAAAAGTGATTCCGGCTTATGCTTCAGTACTTTCAAAACATTTATTGAATGAAGAAGTAAGTAAAATGTTGTTTGAAGGTTTGGATTTAGAAATGGATCACCACAAACACCGTCCGAATCAAGTAGCAAAAATGTTGTTTCAAAAAGCAAATGATTTGTACAAATCGGGAAAAATTTCGGGTGACCAATTTTACATCATCAATTCCGAATTACAATCATTTACAGATATTTGTGGCGCTTGTGAGCGTATTAAAAACACGCCTATTCCCTACTCGTATAGTTCGTTTATCAAAAAATTCATCTTCTTTTTTGTGATGACGTTACCTTTCGGATTTGTATTTAGTT
>NZ_JAIWOF010000092.1 GCF_020217025.1 Flavobacterium sp.
TGGGTTACTACGTAATTCCAGTTGTGATTTTCATCTTTTATGTTTTAGCGAGTTTAGAATTAATCGCTGAAGAAATCGAGGACCCATTTGGCAACGATGCCAACGATTTACCAATGACAAAAATAGCTTCGAATATTAAGAAACATGTGGAAGAGATTTTGTAAAAATTAAAATATTACCAATAAAAATTAAAAAGTAAGGATTTTTAATTATTTTAGATGTTTAGAATTTATTCAAATGGCGAACAAAGCGTTACTTTTTACTCCAGCTTTAACCCACGAAAAGTCGTTAAAAACTTTGGTGGAAAATCGTACCATTTTTTCTTTAGACCATTGCGAATTGAACATTTTTGAAACCTATCAAAAATCGGATTTGGTTCCTTTGAAATTTAATGATTTGGTGGTAACGAGTATGTTGCGTGGTAAAAAAGTGATGCATTTATTTGAAGACCCAAGTTTTGAATATTTACCTGGTGAAACCGTAATTGTACCTTCCAATGCTGAAATGAAAATCGATTTTCCGGAAGCTTCGAAAGACAATCCTACACAGTGTATTGCTTTGGCAATCGATAATCAAATTATTACGAATACCTTGGATTTTTTAAATGAGAAATATCCGAAAGAAGGAAAAAGCAATTTGTGGAAATTAGACCACGAAAACTATTTCTTTTACAACAACGTTGAATTAGCAGGAACAATAAACAAGCTGATTAAAGAATGCATGGGGAATTCGCTAACCAAAGACGCTCTTGCCGATTTAACGCTTCAAGAATTAATCATCCGAATCATTCAAACGCAAACCACAAAACGTTTTGAAAATGAAACATTCCTTGATAGCAATAGTCCGATTACACCAGCGATTGAATATATTAAAAGTAATATTCGAGAAACCATCAATTTGAAAGATTTGAGCGATAAAGCATGTATGAGTACCACTTCATTTTATCGTTATTTCAAAAGAGAATTAGGCATGAGCCCAATTGAATATATTTTGAACGAAAAGATAAAATACGCCAAAAAACTATTGAGCAATCCCAACATTCAAGTCAATGAAGTTTCGTATGCTACCGGTTTTGAAGATTGCAATTATTTCATAAGATTATTCAAAAAATACGAAGGAGTTACGCCGAAGCAATATCAGTTGATGAATTATAATGGGTGAAAAAAGTTCAAATTCAAAAAAAAGCACAAAAAACAATTGGAGTTAAGAATCTGAATCAATAAATTCCATAAACAATAAGTATTATTTAACTTTTCTGTCATGCTGAATTTATTTCAGCATCTAAAATATAGTCAGAAGCTGAAATAAGTTCAGCTTGACAAATCTCCCTATTCATTCAACCTTATTTCTTCTAAATTCTGAGCTTCTTCTTCTGTGAATAATCTATAATTTACTTTGAATGTTTTTCCATAAGGGGTTTCTAATGAAAAACCGCCTGCTCCTATTCCATCCGTTACATCTAAAGTAAAATGAGCGTGTTTCCAGTATTCGAACAAATCTTTGTCCACCCAAAATTCAAATCCTTGAAGGGTTCCAATGCAAACATCGCCATAGCGCAAATAAAATCCGCCTTTTTCAAAACATTGTGGCTGCGTTCCTTCACAACAACCGCCCGCTTGATAAAACATCAAATCGCCAAACTTATCCGAAAGCATTTTGATTAATTCTATAGCTTTTTCGGTAGCTTCTAATCGTTTTATTTTTTCCATAGTTTACAAATAAAAAAAGTCGCGAGTTCAAAATAAAATTAATCATGAATCGCGACTTTAAATTAAAAATTATCTACTAAAAGAAACCTAATTTGTTTTTGTTGTAAGAAATCAACATATTTTTAGTTTGACGGTAATGGTCTAACATCATTTTGTGATTTTCTCTACCAATTCCTGATTGTTTGTAACCTCCAAATGGGGCTCCTGCTGGATAAGCATGATATTGGTTTACCCAAACACGTCCTGCTTGAATCGCTCTTGGAACTTGATATAATTCATGTGCATCACGAGTCCAAACGCCAGCTCCTAATCCGTACATAGTGTCGTTAGCAATTTCTAAAGCTTCTTCTGTAGTTTTAAAAGTGGTTACCGCTAAAACTGGTCCGAAAATTTCTTCTTGGAAAATACGCATTTTGTTGTGTCCTTTGAATAACGTTGGTTGAATGTAATAACCTCCTTCTAAATCGCCACCTAGATGATTTACATCACCACCGCATAACAATTCAGCACCTTCTTCTTTACCTAAATTAATGTAAGAAAGAATTTTGTCTTTTTGAATTTGTGAAGCTTGAGCACCCATCATCACCGTTGGATCTAATGGATTACCCATTTTGATAGCTTTTACTCTTTCCAATACTCTTTCGATAAATTTATCATAAATCGATTCGTGAATTAATAATCTTGATGGACAGGTACAAACTTCTCCTTGATTTAGGGCAAAAAGAGCAACTCCTTCCAATGCTTTATCTAAAAACTCATCATCTGCATCCATAACCGATGGGAAGAAAATATTTGGCGATTTTCCACCTAATTCTAACGTAACTGGAATAATATTTTCTGTCGCATATTGCATTACCATTCTTCCTGTTGCAGTCGAACCCGTAAATGCAGCTTTGCAAACTTTTGGATTAGTTACCAAAGTTCTTCCTAATTCCGCTCCAAAACCATTGATAACATTGATAACTCCTGCTGGAACTAAATCACCAATAATTTCCATTAACACCATAATTGAAATTGGTGTACTTTCTGCTGGTTTCAACACCACACAATTTCCTGCTGCTAATGCTGGAGCAAGTTTCCAAACCGCCATTAAAATTGGGAAGTTCCAAGGAATAATTTGGGCTACAACTCCAATTGGTTCATGTACGATAATAGAAACCGTATCTTTATCTAATTCGGTAATTGAACCTTCTTCAGCGCGAATTACACTAGCAAAATATCTAAAATGATCAATTGCTAACGGAATATCAGCCGCCATAGTTTCGCGAATGGCTTTCCCGTTATCTAAGGTTTCAACCGCAGCGATGTATTCTAAATTAACTTCAATTCTATCTGCGATTTTGTTCAACATGATACTTCTCTCTGTAGCCGAAGTTTGACTAAATGTTTTGAAAGCTTCATCTGCTGCATTTACAGCCATTTCAACATCCATTTTAGATGAATGTGCTGCTTTTGCCATTAATTTACCATCTAATGGTGAAAGTACTTCAAAATATTGACCTGTTGAAGGCGCTGTCCATTTTCCGTTGATATAATTATCGTACTTTTCTTTTAGTTGTGGTCTTTGAATTAAATTACTCATAATTTTGATTTTAGGTTTGTTTATCAAATTTAGATTCAATTCTTATTTTAGAATAGCACAATTATTTCATTTAATAGCACAAAACTGATATTGACTCAATTTTAACATCTAAAAATTACATTTCTATTAATTTTTTACTCAATTATTTATGAAATTTACAATTTAACCTTTCCAAACTTATCACCAAAAGGCTGTTCAAAATTTCTAAATTCTAATTTCTAAATTCTAATTTTATAAAGTATCTTTGCCGTTTAAAATTCGATACAAAATGCGTATATCTTACAATTGGTTAAAACAATTCATTAAAACCGATTTAAAATCTGAAGAAATTGCCGACATTCTTACCGACTTAGGTTTAGAAGTAGAAGGCGTTGATAAATACGAAAGTTTAAAAGGTGGTTTACAAGGCGTTGTGATTGGTCATGTGTTAACATGCGAAAAACATCCTGATGCTGATAAACTAAAAATCACAACGGTTGATTTAGGTGATGGAAACGCGCCAGTTCAAATTGTTTGTGGTGCTCCAAACGTGGCAGCGGGACAAAAAGTTCCTGTGGCGACTATTGGTACCAAGTTATTTGACAAAGAAGGAAACGCATTCGAAATTAAAAAAGGAAAAATCCGCGGACAAGAAAGTCACGGAATGATTTGCGCTGAAGACGAATTAGGCTTAGGCGAAAGTCATGACGGAATTATGATTTTGAACGAAGATTTAAAACCTGGAACTCCAGCTTCAAAAGTTTTCGAAATTGAAACAGACGAAGTGTTCGAAATTGGATTAACTCCAAATCGTGCCGACGCTATGTCACACATGGGTGTGGCTCGCGATTTACGTGCTGGTATCCTTCAAAAAGGAACTACTTCTGAATTAATTACGCCATCGGTAAGTAAATTTAAAGTTGAAAAACGTACTTTAAAAATCGATGTAAAAGTTGAAAACGACAAATTAGCACCAAGATATTGTGGGGTTACGATTTCTGGAGTTACCGTAAAACCATCTCCAAATTGGTTACAAAACCGTTTGAAAGCGATTGGTTTAACTCCAAAAAATAATATTGTTGACGTTACGAATTACGTTTTACACGAATTAGGTCAACCATTACACGCTTTTGATGCGGCTCAAATTAAAGGAAATAAAGTAGTAGTAAAAACGGTTCCAGCTGGAACTAAATTTATTACTTTAGATGATATCGAACGTACACTTCACGAAGAAGATTTAATGATTTGTGATGAAAGTGGTCCAATGTGTATTGCGGGTGTTTTTGGAGGAAAAACTTCGGGAGTTTCTGAAAAAACGCAGGCGATTTTCTTAGAAAGTGCTTATTTTAATCCAGTTTCAGTTAGAAAAACAGCAAAAAGACATACGTTAAGTACCGATGCTTCTTTCCGTTTTGAAAGAGGAATCGATCCAAGTATTACCGAATACGCTTTAAAACGTGCGGCTTTATTGATTCAAGAAGTGGCAGGTGGCGAAATTACTTCGGATATCGTGGATATTTATCCTAAAAAAATTGAAGATTTCAGCGTATTTATTCATTTCAACAAAGTGAATAAAATCATCGGAGAAGAAATCAAACCTGAAACGATTAAGAAGATTTTAGCTTCATTAGATATCAAAGTTAACAGTATCACCGAAGCAGGTTTAGGATTAACCATTCCTTCATACCGTGTAGATGTTACTAGAGAAATTGACGTAATTGAAGAAATCTTGCGTGTTTACGGATATAACAATATCAAAATTCCTTCTAAAGTGAATGCTACTACAGCCTATTCATCAAGAACGGAAGAATATAAGGTTCAAAATATCATTGCTAACCAATTGTGTTCGTTAGGTTTCAACGAAATGATGGCGAATTCATTAACTACGCCAGATTACGTAAAACTTTCTGAAAACTTGAAAGAAGAATTGAATGTGATGATGTTAAATCCGTTGAGTAGTGATTTATCAGCGATGCGTCAATCGTTATTGTTTTCTGGATTAGAAGCGGTTTCTTTCAACATCAACAGAAGAAGAAGCGATTTAAAATTCTTCGAGTTTGGAAAAAGTTACCACAAAACGACTAATGGTCATGACGAAAACAAACACTTGACATTATTGGTAACTGGAAACAGACAAAACGAAAGTTGGACAAATGCGCAAACTAAATCTGATTTCTTCTTGTTTAAAGGGTATATCAACACGATTTTAAGTCGTTTAGGATTAGATAAAAAAGTGACTTCATTACCATTTGAAAATGATATTTTCGCAGAAGGTTTAGCGTTAGCAGTTGGAAAAGAAGTAATTGTAGAATTTGGAACAGTTAAAAAATCAGTTTTAAAACATTTCGATATCAAACAAGAAGTATTGTATGCTGACTTTGCTTGGGATAAGATTCAGAAATACGTTTCTACGAAAATCAAATTCACCGATATTCCAAAATATCCAGAAGTTCGTAGAGATTTAGCTTTGTTATTAGACGAAAATGTACCATTCGAACAAATTTATAACATCGCCAAACAAACGGAAAAAGGCTTGTTAAAAGACGTGAATTTATTCGACGTTTACACAGGAAATAACTTACCAGAAGGCAAAAAATCATACGCTGTAAGTTTCATTTTACAAGACGATTCTAAAACCTTAACCGACACTCAAATTGATAAAATTATGAGTAAGTTACAAGGTAATTTTGAAAGTCAGTTAGGAGCTTCTTTAAGATAATTAACAAACCTGACAGGTTTCGGAAACCTGTCAGGTTTAATCATAAAAAACTCTCGATACATTTGAATCGAGAGTTTTTTTATTACAAAATTTCCTCAAAATTCACTATTTTTACCCCATGATAAAAGTCGTACTCATTGGTTCAGGAAATGTTGCCCAACACTTAATTCAAGTGTTGTTGCAGGCTAAAGAAGTGGATTTGGTACAAGCCTTTGCTCGTAACCCAAGTCATTTATCGCATTTGCTTCCTGAGGAAAAAATCACAGCGGATTATCATAAAATTATCGAAGCGGATTTATATATTATTTCGGTTTCTGATAATGCCATTGCGGAAGTTTCTGCACAATTACCGTTTGAAAATCATTTGGTAGTACATACTTCTGGAACTTCTGACATTTCGTTGTTAAACGATAAAAATAGAAAAGGCGTTTTTTATCCATTACAAACCTTTACTAAAGGAAAAGAAATCGACTTCGCTCCTATTCCCATTTGTTTAGAAGCTGAAAAGGAATCGGATTACCAACTTTTAGAAGAATTAGGAAATTGCATTTCACAAAAAGTAGTTCGAATTTCTTCGGAACAACGCAAAAGTTTACACGTAGCCGCCGTTTTTGTTTGTAATTTTGTGAATCATTTGTACCACATTGGAAATGAAATTTGCGAAGAAAACAACATTCCATTTGAAATATTGCATCCGTTAATTCAAGAAACGGCTCATAAAATTATGGAACTTTCTCCGAAAGAATCACAAACGGGTCCGGCTTTACGAAACGATACCAAAACCATTGAAAAACATTTAGATTTCTTAGAAAATCCCGAATATAAAAACCTATATCAATTACTTACACAATCGATACAACATGTCAAAAAGTTATAAAGAACTCATGAATCAAGTTAACACTTTCATCTTTGATGTAGATGGAGTATTAACCGACGGAACTATTCACGTAACCCCAACAGGCGAAATGCTTCGCAACATGAATATCAGAGATGGTTATGCCATGAAAGCCGCTGTTGAAAATGGCTACACTGTTTGTATTATTTCGGGTGGAAGTAACGAAGGTGTTCGTGTACGTTTAAGAAATTTAGGGATTACTGATATTCATTTAGGCGTTCCAAACAAGGTAGAAACTTTCAAAGAATTCACTGATATTTACAATATCCAACCTGAAAATGTGTTATATATGGGTGACGATATTCCAGATTATCATGTAATGCAATTAGTAGGATTACCAACATGTCCGCAAAACGCAGTTCCAGAAATCAAAGGAATTTCCAAATACATTTCGCACGTAGAAGGTGGAAAAGGAGCCGTTCGAGACGTTATAGAACAAGTAATGAAAGTGCAAGGCAAATGGATGGAACATTTTGATGCAAAATTTGATTAAAAGCGACAATTAACCAAGAATATAAATACTAAACATGAAATACTTAAAACTAATTCGATACCAAAATTTACTAATGCTAGCCTTTATGCAATTGGTATTTCGTTACTTATTTTTAGCACAATCATATGTAGATTTAGCCTTAACCGATTTCAATTATATTTTATTAGTGATAGCAACGGTTTGTATCGCGGCTGGTGGTTATGTCATCAATAATATTATGGATCAAGATACCGATGAAATTGCTAAACCTCAAAACCGTGTGGTTGGGGTTTCTATTTCGGAAACCGTGGCGTATAATTGGTACATTGGTTTGACGATTGTTGGTGTTGGAATTGGATTTTATTTATCGAATGTGATTTACAAACCTACTTTTGCTTCCATGTTTATTTTGGTGGCAACTTTACTTTATATGTATGCTACTAGTTTCAAGCAAATTCCAGTTCTTGGAAATGTGGTAGTAGCTTTGATGCTTTCGACAAGTATTATCATCATTGGATTATTCGATATTTTACCAGCAATTGATGTGGATAATCGTTTCCGAATGAAAGAAGCTTTTGATATTTTAATGCATTATGCCATTTTCGCTTTTATAATCAATTTGATTCGTGAAATTGTTAAAGACATGGAAGATATGGATGGCGATTATCAATCAGGAATTAATTCCTTACCTATCGCTATCGGAGTTCAAAAAACTAAGATAATTGTTGGAGTTTTAACCGTAATTTCAATTGGAATTTTAGCGTATTATGTAAATTCTAATTTATTCGAATTGGATTACGTAGTGTATTATGCGATGATTTTAATCGTTGGACCACTAATTTATTTCGGAGTGAAATTATTGAATGCTGCAACGAAAAAAGAATTCCACCATTTGAGTTTGGTTTTGAAAGTCATATTATTTTTCGGAATTTTATCGGTTGCGGTAATTGTTTTCAATTTAAAATTAGCCAATGCTTAAAGACAAACTCAATAAAATCAACATCATTTTAGCTTCGGGTTCGCCAAGAAGACAGCAGTTTTTTAAGGAAATGGATTTGCATTACACCATTCGCCTAAAGGAAATTGAAGAAATCTATCCCGAACATTTACAAGCGGAAGAAATCACCAATTTCTTAGCCGAATTAAAAGCAAGTGCTTTTGAAAACGAACTAAAAGAAAACGATGTTTTAGTTACGAGCGATACAATCGTTTGGTTAAACGGAAAAGCGTTAGGCAAACCAAAAGATTATGACGATGCGTTTCAAATGTTGCAACAATTGGCTAATCAAACGCATGAAGTGATTACATCTGTTTGTTTGAAATCGATTGATAAAACGGAAGTTTTTTATTGTGTGACCAAAGTTACTTTTGCTAATCTATCTGATGAAGCAATCAAATATTATCTTGATAATTACCAACCTTTTGACAAAGCCGGAAGTTACGGAATTCAAGATTGGATTGGTTTAATAGGAATTTCAAAAATTGAAGGTTCTTATACAAATGTAGTAGGTTTACCAACCGAAATGTTATTTCAAAAATTAATGAATTATGCTTAAACTTATTCAAAATCCATACTTAGATCAAGAAATAGCAACATTAATTGTGTTAGTGGTCTATTTTATTTTACGATTTAGTTCAAACAAATTAGTTAGAAAATATGCTACTTTAAACGAAGTTTTAGAGCATCGTACAAATTTGGTAATCAAATACATAAACTTATTACTTGGCATTTTAGCTTTAATTTCAATTGTAATTATTTGGGGAGTTAAAAAAGACCAGATTTTACTTTTTATATCTTCCGTTTTTGCAGTTGTGGGCGTAGCTTCATTTGCACAATGGTCAATTCTAAGTAATATTACAGCTGGAATTATTTTGTTCTTTTCGTATCCATTTAAAATAGGTGATAAAATAAAAATTCACGACAAAGAATATCCAATAGAAGGCGAAATAGATGATATTAAAGCATTTTACGTAATCTTAAAATCTTCTGATGGCGAAATGATTACTTATCCTAACAATTTATTGATGCAAAAAGGAATTTCAGTTGTGAATAAACCTGTAGAAGAAAAAGAATTTTTTGATTAAATCAACTGATAAAAATCTGTTAAAAAGGAAGCAATTAAAACTTCCTTTTTTTTATTTCCTTATTTTTGAAACAAAACCATTGCAATGAACAGAAGATTTACTTCAATATTTATATTTTTAATTTCAATAGTAGCATTCGCACAAGCGCCACAAAAACTGAATTCAGTTGAAATTTATGAGCAAGTTCAAAAACTAAATTTCTTAGGAAAAGTATTGTATGTTGCGGCTCATCCTGATGATGAAAACACGAAACTTATCACCTATTTTTCCAATCATTATCATGCACAAACTGCTTATTTATCTTTAACTCGTGGCGATGGTGGCCAGAATTTAATTGGAACCGAACTTCGAGAAAAATTAGGTGCCATCAGAACACAAGAATTATTAGCAGCCAGAAGAATCGACGGTGGCGAACAATTTTTTACCCGTGCAAACGACTTCGGATTTTCTAAAGAACCGAATGAAACTTTCGCTATTTGGAACAAAAACGAAGTTATGGAAGATGTAATCCAAGTAATGGAAACGTTTCGACCTGATATTATTGTGAATCGCTTTAGTC
>NZ_JAIWOF010000093.1 GCF_020217025.1 Flavobacterium sp.
ATAATACTCCTGGTACAACCCACGGACATCATACCGCTTCGGCAATGTTGAGTTTGGAAGCGTATGATTTAATAAAATATAAACCAAAACGCATTTTTTTCAATACTTCTTGGTGGTTTTACGGAAGTCAGGAAGCGTTTGATGCTGCTGATAAATCAAAATTATTAGCCATTAATTCTAACGTATTTTACCCTTTAAAAGGAAAAAGTAACAACGAAATTGCAGCTTTGAGCCGAAGTCAGCACAAATGCCAAGGTTTTGGAACTTTAGGAAGTCGTGGCGATGAAACTGAATATTTAGAATTGCTAAAAGGCGATTTACCAAGCAATACCAATCTTTTTGAAGGAATTGACACGTCTTGGAATCGAGTAAAAGGCGGGAATGAAATTGGAAAAATTCTGTACGAAATTGAAAAGAATTTCAACTTTGGAAATCCGTCAGTTCATATTCCGAATTTAATTAAAGCGTATGATTTGATTCAAAAATTAGAAGATGCACATTGGAAAGAAATCAAATCAAAACAAATCATTAAAATTATTGAAGCGTGTAGCGGTTTGTTCATGGAAGCGGTTGCAGATACTGAAACCACAACAAAAGATAGTAATTTCAATATCAATATTGAAGTCATTAACAGAAGTCAGTCAAATGCAAAATTGATTTCGGTGAAAGCCTTGCAACTTCCATTAGAAACCAAAAATTCCGTTTTAAAAAATAACGAAAAAATCAATTTTCAACTTAAAAATGTAGTTATTGGCGAAAATATTGATTATTCCAACTTATTCTGGTTAAAAGAAAAACAAACTGAAGGAATGTATCGTGTTTCGGATAAATCCATTCGAATTTTGCCTGAAGTTTCATCTAATTTTCCAGTCGTTTTCACCATCGAAATTGAAGGAAAAACAATTGAATTCGTAAAAAATATTTGCTACAAATTCAATAATCCAGATGACGGAGAAACGTATGTTCCATTTACAGTTTTACCTGATGTTACGACTAAAATTGAACCTGAAGTTATAATTTTTAACGGAACTCAATCTAAAGAAATTATGGTTTCAATAAAAGCACACAAAGCCAATGCAAAAGGCGTTTTATCGTTGAATATTCCGAATGATTGGAAAGTAAATCCAAAAGAAATTCTGTTTGAAATTACCACCAAAAACGAAGAGAAAAAGTTCACATTTACGCTTTATCCAACCAAACCCGAAATTGCAACAAAGTTGAGTGCAAAAGCTCAAATAGGCAATCAAACATTTACCGATAAATTAATTACGATTCAATATCCACACATTCCTAAACAAACCATTTTAGTACCTTCTGAATCTAAATTAGTAAAATTAGACATTGCAACTAAAGGCAAAAATATTGGCTACATTATGGGTGCTGGCGATGAAGTAAACAAGAATTTAGAAAATCTTGGATTTAAAGTTTCAACGATTAATCCGAACGAAATTTCAATAGAAAAACTGCAACAATATGACGCAGTAATTTTGGGAATACGAGCATTTAACGTTATCGATGAACTGAAATACAAGAATAAAATCTTATTTCAGTATGTAGAAAATGGTGGTAATTTAATAGTTCAATACAATACTACTAATAATTTAGTTACCAAAGAAATAGCACCATATAATTTAGAATTATCAAGAGATCGTGTTACCGATGAAAATGCTAAAGTTACATTCTTAGCACCAAATCATAAAGTATTGAATCAACCTAATAAAATTACCGAAAAAGATTTCACGGGTTGGGTTCAAGAGCAAGGTTTATACTATCCAAACAAATGGAGTAACGAATTTATTCCTATTTTAGCATCAAATGATGAAGGCGAATCTTCAAAAACGGGTGGTTTAGTAATTGCTAAATTTGGTAAAGGAAATTATATTTACACAGGTTTAAGTTTCTTTAGAGAATTACCAGAAGGAGTAAGTGGTGCTTATCGATTATTTGCAAATTTAATTGCTTTGGATAAATAAAATAAGAATGAACAAAAACAAACATCAATGGAAAAAAAGTTATAGCATCGTTTTGATACTGAATGCTATATATATACTTATATTCTATTTAATAATGGAAATTTACACCTAATATGGATATTTTAGATTGGATTGTTTTATCTACTACCCTTTTTTTTATTGTTGTTTATGGTGTAATGAAAACCAAGGGTAGCGCCAATGTTGAAGATTATCTTTTGGATAATAATCAAACTCCTTGGTTTACCGTTGGAATATCTGTTATGGCTACACAGGCTAGCGCCATTACGTTTTTATCTACACCAGGCCAAGCCTACCATGACGGAATGGGATTTGTGCAGTTCTATTTTGGGTTACCATTAGCCATGATAGTAATTGCATACACATTTATTCCTATTTACCACCGACTAAAAGTGTTTACGGCTTACGAATATTTAGAACAACGATTCAATATTCAAACGAGAACACTTGCTGCTATTTTATTCTTAATTCAAAGAGGATTAGGTACTGGAATCACCATTTATGCACCATCAATTATTTTATCGGCACTTTTAGGTTGGAACTTAACCTATCTAAATATTATTATTGGTATTTTAGTTATCATCTACACGGTAACTGGAGGAACTAAAGCTGTGAACATAACCCAAAAGCAACAAATGTTTGTTATTATGTCAGGGATGTTTATCATTTTCTTTTACATTTTAGCAAATCTTCCTCACGAAGTTGATTTTTCAAACGTACTTCATATTGCAGGTGCAAATGGAAAAATGGATATTTTAGATTTTTCTTATAATCCTGAAACTCGTTACACTTTTTGGAGTGGAATTACCGGTGGATTTTTCCTAATGCTATCCTATTTTGGAACCGATCAATCTCAAGTAGGTCGATATCTTTCTGGAAAATCAGTAAAAGAAAGCCAAATGGGACTAATCATGAACGGAATTTTAAAAGTGCCAATGCAGTTTTTTATCTTGTTAACGGGTGTTTTGGTTTTTGTTTTCTTCCAATTTAACGATGCGCCTTTGCATTTTAATCCCACTAATGTAGAAAAAGTAAAAGCATCTGAACAAAAAGCAGCATACGAAAATCTAGAACAAAAATTAGTTCAATTGAATACTGATAAAAAAATTGTAAATCAAATTTACATTGAACAACTAAAACACAACGAATACGACAATCCCATTCTGAAAAAGCAAATGGTTGCACTTTCGCTGAAAGAAAAAGACTTACGCGAAGAAGCAAAAGCAGTTATAGCAAAAGTAGATGGGAAAACCGAAACTAACGATAAAGATTATGTATTTCTTTATTTCATCTTAAATTATCTTCCTAAAGGTATTTTAGGATTGTTATTAGCTGTTATTTTTAGCGCCGCAATGTCATCAAGTGCCTCTGGATTAAATTCATTAGCAGCTACCTCTGCTATTGATATTTACAAACGAAATGTAAATGCAAAATCAGACAAACATTATGTATATGCAACACAATATTTCACTGTTTTTTGGGGAATTGTAGCTATTGGATTTGCTTGTATAAGTTCGTTATTCGAAAACTTAATCCAATTGGTTAATATTATTGGTTCTATTTTTTATGGAACCGTTTTAGGAATTTTTCTGATTGGATTTTATATCAATTATATCAAAGGAAAAGCAGTATTCATTGGTGCTTGTATTAGCCAATTAGCCATTTTCTATATTTTTTACTTAGATATTGTAGGGTATTTGTGGTTGAATTTCATTGGTGCTTTACTTACAATTGGATTATCCCTTATTCTTCAGAAATCCTTTAATAAGTCTGAAATATAAAAATCAAAAAGTCCCGAAATATTTCGGGACTTTTTATTAAATTAACTCTTAACTACTATTTTGACCATTCAGCAATGCTGTCTTTGTTCATTTTTTCGTAATCAGCATTTCCTGCTTTTACTGATAATGCTAATGATTCTTTAGCTGTAACAATAGCTCCTTTTTTATCTCCCATTTTAGCTTGGATTAATGATTTTAATCTCAAATACCAAAATGGTACATCTTGTCCTTTTGGAGAATTAGTAACTGATAAATTAACCCATGTTAAAGCTTTGTTTAAATCTCCATTTGATTGATAATAATATTGAGCTGAAGAAAAATAATCTACAGCTGAAGGGCCTGCTAAAGTTTTTTCAATACTTTTCATTGCCATCTCTTGAGTTGGAACAGTAAATGGAATGGTTACCATTGTTCTTTCCCAAGATAGTTCAATTACTCCTGAATCATTAGTTAAATTATTCAAGAAAATTGATAAAGATTCTACTGGTTTATTCAACGTTTCTGGCTTAACGGTAACTTTTAAAGCAACTTTAGATTCGTCCCAATTTTCAGGCAATCCCCAATTGTTTGTATCAGAATAAAAAATAATATCCCAGCTATCTGCTTTAGGAGTGGTAAATAAAGCGTATTTACCTTTCTTTAAATCTTTGCCTGCTATCTTAACATCTTCACTAAATGAAAATGTAGTGTTCGCATTAGCTCCTGTTCTCCACATTTTTCCAAATGGAACTAAATCGCCATAAACGGTTCTTCCTTTTGCACTTGGACGTGAATACTCTACTTGAACAGTTGTCAATCCAACAACTTGTTCTACCTTAGCTAATGGACTCGATTGAGGCGTTTTTACTTGCGCTTCTACAACAAAATTGGCTAGTACTACAGCCAACATAACAATAATTTTTCTCATAGGTTTCGTTTTTAGATTTCCAAATTTACAAATTGTAATAGAATCAAATGTTAATTTAAACTTAAATGAATAATTTTTGTTTAATTTTTTATAAAAAAGATTAAACAAATTTATATCTTTACAAAAAAATAAATATGAAAATATATAGATTGCATACCAAACAAAATTTACCAATTAGCATCGACAAAGCTTGGGAACTTTTATCTGATCCAAAGAATTTGCAATTGATTACACCTGATTATATGGGATTTAAAATTATTTCTGGAGCAGACAGACCGATGTTTCCTGGGCAAATCATTCAATATATCGTGACTCCAGTTTTAGGAATTCCAACGAAATGGGTTACCGAAATCACTCATGTGGTGGACAAACAGTATTTTGTAGACGAGCAGCGTTTTGGTCCCTATGCATTGTGGCATCACAAACATTTCATCAAAGAAATTCCAGGTGGCGTTGAAATGGAAGATATAGTCGATTATAAAGTGCCTATGGGAATTTTAGGTCAATTGGTTCACCCTATTTTAGTGAAACCGAAATTAGAAGAAATTTTCGAGTACAGAAGAAAAAAATTAATCGAACTATTTGGTGAATTTAAAGGATAACATAATGAAAAACATACTATTAATTGGTGGTTCTTACGGAATTGGATTAGCCATAACAAAAGAACTACAATTTGAAAATAACGTTTATATCGCTTCAAGAAGCAATGAAAACTTAGCCGATGTAAAAGCAACTCATATTGCATTTGATGCTACTACTGATACCATTGATATATCTCAATTACCCGCAATAATTGATGGCCTAGTATATTGTCCGGGAAGTATCAATTTAAGACCTTTCAAAGGATTAAAACCAGAAGCTTTTGAAACCGATTTACAAATTAATTTCATAAGTTTGGTAAAAGTAATTCAATCGGTTTTGCCTAATTTATTAGCATCGGAACAAGCGAGTATTGTTACTTTTAGTAGTGTAGCTGCTTCCATGGGAATGCCATTTCACACTAGCGTTGCCGCATCAAAAGGAGCTATTGAAGGTTTTGCAAAAGCATTGGCAGCAGAATATGCTCCGAAAATCAGAGTAAATGTAATTGCACCATCATTAACTGACACACCATTAGCCGATAAATTCTTGAATAACGAAACCAAACAAGAAAAATCAGCCGAACGTCATCCTTTAAAACGATTTGGAAAACCAGAAGACAGCGCACAAATGGCAACCTTTTTATTAAGTGATAAAAGCAGTTGGATCTCGGGACAAATTTTCCACGTTGATGGTGGAATGTCAACCTTATTAGTAAACGGATAAAAATTTAAAAAACAACTTCAAGTTCAAACTCAAAAATCAAACTTGAAACTTGAAACCTGAAACAAAAAAATATGAACATCTTTTGGTTTAGACGCGATTTAAGAGTAGACGATAACGTAGGATTTTTTCATGCTTTGAATGGAGATGAAGAAGTGCTACCTATTTTTATTTTTGATGAAAACATTCTATCGCAAATACCAAAAAATGATGCTCGGGTAACCTTTATTCACGAACAATTAGAGAAAATTCAATCAGAATTGAAGAAGCACGGAAAATCATTAGCGGTTTTTCATGGCAAACCAATTGAAATTTTCGAAAAGTTAATTACTGAAAATACAATTTCATCGGTTAACACCAATCACGATTACGAACCTTATGCTCGCAAACGTGATAAGGAAATGAATCAGTTATTTGTAAGTAAAGGAATTTCATTCTTGACTTCTAAAGATCAAGTCATTTTCGAAAAAAGCGAAGTAGTTAAAGACGACGGAACACCTTATGTAGTCTACACGCCTTATTCGAAAAAATGGAAAGAGAACTTTAAGAAGATTAAATTGGTTCATTATCCATCAGAAGAAAAATTGGATAGAATTGCGCAGCACTCCTACCCTTTTTTATCGTTGGCTGATATTGGTTTTGAAAAATCTGAAATTAAAGTGACACCTTTTGATGTTTCTGAAAGTCTAATTCAGAATTACGAAGCTACTCGAAATTTTCCTGCTTTAAACAAAACCTCTTATTTAGGAATTTATCTTCGATTTGGAGCGGTTTCTATCCGAAAAATGATTGGAAAAGCTATCGCTGAAAAGAACGAAACCTTTTGGAATGAATTGATTTGGCGTGAATTTTTCATGCAAATTCTATGGCATTTTCCACACACAAAAAATGCAAGTTTTAGACCAAAATATGATGCCATTATCTGGGAAAACAATGAAGAATTATTCCAAAAATGGTGTCAAGGAAAAACAGGCTATCCTTTTGTTGATGCTGGAATGCGTGAATTGAATAAAACCGGTCACATGCACAATCGTGTTCGTATGATTGTAGCTAGTTTTCTATGTAAACATCTTTTAATCGATTGGCGCTGGGGCGAAGCCTATTTTGCTCAAAACCTTTTGGATTACGAAATGGCCAGTAACGTTGGAAATTGGCAATGGGCTGCAGGTTCTGGAGTGGATGCTGCACCTTATTTCCGAATTTTCAACCCAACAGAGCAAATCAAAAAGTTTGATAAAGACTTAAAATATATTAAAAAATGGATTCCTGAATTGGAAACTCAATATTATCCAAAACACATTGTAGATCATAAAGAAGCACGTGAAAAATGTCTCAAAGTCTACAAAGAAGCTGTTGGTTAGAATAGCGATGCCCTAAAAATTATAAAACGAATAAAAATGAAAATTGTTTGGTTCAAGAGAGATTTGCGTTTGCACGATCATGAAGCCTTACATGAAGCCTTATCGACTTCTGGGAAGACTTTATTGCTTTACATTTTCGAACCATCGTTGATGAAAGATTATCATTACAGTCAACGTCATTTTGATTTTATAAAACAGTCTTTAGAAGCGCTTCAAAAAGAATTACAAAAATATCATACCCAAATTTTAATTGTTCAAGGTGAAGCTGTAACAGTTTTTGAAAAACTATCGAAACTTATTTCCATCAGAGCCGTTTATTCGCATCAAGAAACTGGAATTCAATTGACTTTTGATAGAGATTTAGCAGTGGCTGAATTCCTGAAAGAAAAGGGAATTATTTGGAATGAATACATCACAAACGGCGTTATTCGGGGCATCAAAAATCGAAAAACATGGAAAGGAGATTGGTATGATTTTATGGATAAAGATTGTCTTCCTTTTCAACCTACACCCAGAAGTTTTGTCAAATACATTGAAATTGAAGAATTAGAAAATCATTTTGAAATTCCATCAATTCAAACGGTTCACAATCCCAATTTTCAGAAAGGTGGCGTTCCAACGGCTTTACGCTACATGAAATCATTTTTTGAAGAACGCGTTCAAAATTACAGCAGCCACATTTCAAAACCCGAATTAGCTAGAAAAGGTTGTAGTCGTTTATCACCTTATATTGCTTGGGGAAATTTATCAATTCGACAAGTGTATACCAAAGCTTGGGAATTGCATCAGCAAGGAAAATTTAAGCGTCAGATTTCTAATTTTGCTTCTCGTTTGCGTTGGCAAGCGCATTTCATTCAGAAATTTGAGATGGAATGTTCTATGGAATTCATCGCTGTAAACAAAGGCTATCGCAATTTAAATCAAAGAGTTAACGAAAAATACCACAAAGCTTGGATAACAGGAAAAACTGGCGTTCCGTTAGTTGATGCTTGTATGCGTTGCTTGAATACAACAGGTTATTTGAATTTTAGAATGCGCGCTTTGGTGGTGTCGTTTTATACGCATCATTTGTTCCAACCTTGGCAAAATTGTAGCCCGCATTTGGCCCAACAATTTTTAGATTTTGAACCTGGAATTCACTATCCTCAAATTCAAATGCAAGCTGGCGTTACTGGAATCAATACACTTCGTGTTTACAATCCGGTGAAAAATTCATATGAACATGATGAAGATGGAAATTTCATTAAAAAATGGGTGCCTGAATTAGCAAATATTCCAACGGAATTCATCCACGAACCTTGGAAATTGACTCCAATAGAATCGATGTTGTATGGGTTTGAATTGGGACGCGATTATCCGAATCCTATTGTAAATTTAGAGGAAGCTAGAAAGTTTTCGAGTGATTTCTTTTGGTCGATGCGAAAAAATGAATCCGTAAAAAAAGATAGTAAACGCATTTTAGCGAAACATACCTTACACGATCAAGAAATGAGTTAGTTCAAATCGCGAACTTTTTCAAAATTCAATTCGTTAAAATGTCGAATAACTACATTAGCTTTAGATAAATCTTGGTCTTTCGAATGAAAACTATCGTAACCCACACAGAAAATCCCTGCTGAAACTGCAGCTTGAATTCCGTTGGTGCTGTCTTCAATTACGATGCAATTTTCTTTTGGAGCAACTGATAAACTTGCAGCATGTTCAAAAATGGCAGGATGCGGTTTCGACTTTGGAAAATCTTCTCCCGAAACAATATGGGTGAAATATTGATGTATATTAAATCGTGTAAAAACTCTATTAATGGTAACTTTTGAAGCTGAAGAAGCTACAATTAGCTGAATTCCGTTTGCATGCAAGTCTTTGATTAACTCTTCTACTCCATCAATCAAATACAAATCTTCTTTCAAATCGAAAGCTTCATTAAATAAATGGCGTTTTCTTAAGATTAAATCTTCCACGTCTTCTTGTAAATCGAACTGTGCTTTTAATTTCTGAAAGATATTTCGAGTGGAATTTCCTGTAAACGAACGATACATTTCATCTGAAACTTCGATGCTTAATTCATTAAAATGATGGTAATACGCAAAATGATGCACCGGTTCGGTATCTACAATTACGCCATCCATATCGAAAATTACAGTTTGTATCATATTAAAATTCAAATTCTTTGCCGTCATCGGCTAAAAGTACAGTTTCAAAAATAGTTTCAGCTTCCGTTTTGAAAGGTTCGATAGAACCATAACGTGTAGAATAATGTCCTAAAATTAAGTTTTTAGCATTAGCTAATTTTGCAATTTTAGCCGCTTCTTTTGCTGTTGCATGTTTGGTTTTCTCTGTGTACTGTGCTTCTGATTCTAAGAAAGTAGATTCATGATACAACACATCAACATCTTTGATAATGGGAACAATAGATTCATCATACAAAGTATCGCTACAAAACGCATAACTCATAGGAGCATCGGGTGGAAACGAAAGTAATTCATTTGTTATCACTTCACCTGAATCTAATGTCACATTACCGCCAGATTTAATTTTATCGAAATACACTTTTTCAATTTTATATTTCGCAACAGCTTCGACATTCAAATGGCGTTTTCCTAACTTTTCTTGAAACAAAAATCCGTTGGTATATACTCGATGATTTAATGGAATCGTTTT
>NZ_JAIWOF010000094.1 GCF_020217025.1 Flavobacterium sp.
TACAATTACCGTTTCATCTTCAAAAATAACTTCACTTTCTTTAGATTCTAATTCATGGAAATACAAATTGTAACCTGTAAACGAACCCGAAGCTCGTAATTGCAATAAAATAATTTCTTTAATTCCTTTTGGACCATAAACGTGTAAATCATTTTCGCGATTTAGCAACATAAAAGTAGAAATCAAACCGATTAATCCATAAAAATGATCGCCGTGTAAATGCGAAATAAAAATATGATTAATACGAGAAAACTTGATTTTATGCTTGCGCAATTGCACTTGTGTTCCTTCACCACAATCAATTAAAAACATATGATTTTTTATGTCTAAAACCTGTGATGTTGGATTCGTTATGGTTCGTGGAGTGGCTGCGTAACAACCGAGTATTTGTAATTTCATTTCAATTGATAGTTGATAATGAATAATTAACAATTATCAGAATTATCAATTTTCAATTATCAATTTTTAATTATTAAAATCCTAAATCGCGTTCAATTTCGTCCATTTCAATCATGTCGTGAGCTTCTAAAACAGAAGGAACCACGTTTAAATAATTGGGAACTTTATTAAAATCAACCGTATCTGTTACAATTATAATTGATTTTTTAGCTTTTTTATGAGTCTTTGCCAACTCTTTAAAATGAGCTAAATCAGCATTAGAAAGGGTTTTATTATTTGACACATCCAAAATTAAATTCTGACCTTGAAACACATGATATTCATTGGTGATTTTACCCACAAAAGCTTCAATATTATTTTGCGTGTCTTTGATGATGGTGGTATGTCCTTTTTGATCTACTTTCATTTTGGTTGGGATTTTTTATTTGGCTTAGAATTTATTATATAACTTTCACCTAATTCAATTGCTCTTAAATATTGTTCTTTATGCAAATCATTTTGGATTTCGTCAAAAATTAATACTTTTTCATCAATACAATTTCCAAGTTTCCAATTATAATTTTTTACTGATTTCTCTATTATAAGTTTTGCTTCATTGAAAGTTTTACAATTTATAAAACATTCGATATTTGAGTTTATATCTTCATATTCAGAAAAATCATCATGAATTTTTATTTCAAATTTTAAATACTTCATTTCAACCATTTCAATTGAATTTCTGATTTTATGCTAAGATACTAATTTTTAATCTTACTTGCCAATAAATAAATCACTGCCATTCGCACCGCAACTCCATTTTCTACTTGTTCCAAAATTACCGATTGTTGTGAATCCGCTACATCTGAAGTAATTTCCACTCCTCTATTAATTGGCCCTGGATGCATTATTACGATTTCTTTATTTAGCGAATCTAACAATTCTTTGGTAACGCCGTATTGTTGTGTGTATTCTCTTGTCGTTGGGAAATAACTTACGTCTAAACGCTCGTTTTGAACACGTAACATGTTGGCTACATCTGCCCATTCTAAAGCTTTTCGAAGATTAGGTTCAACCTTCACTCCAAGCGATTCAATATATTTTGGAATTAATGTTTTTGGTCCGCATACTTTTACTTCTGCGCCTTGCATTTGGAGAGCGAAGATATTGGATAAGGCTACTCTTGAGTGTAAAATATCACCAACAATAACGATTTTTTTCCCACCAACATCGCCTAATTTTTCTCTAATTGTAAAGCTGTCTAATAAGGCTTGTGTTGGATGTTCGTGAGCTCCATCTCCTGCATTTACAACACTTGCACTAATATTTTGTGATAAGAAATGAGCGGCTCCAGGGCTGCTGTGACGCATCACAACCATATCTACTTTCATAGATAATATGTTGTTAACCGTATCAATTAAAGTCTCCCCTTTTTTAACCGAAGATTGTGCTGCCGAAAAACTAATGACATCCGCTGAAAGTCGCTTTTGAGCTAATTCGAAAGATAATTTGGTTCTTGTACTGTTTTCAAAGAAAATATTGGCTATGGTAACATCTCGTAAAGACGGTACTTTTTTGATTGGACGATTAATAACTTCTTTGAAATGGTCTGCCGTTTCGAAAATTAAATCGATATCTTGTTTGGTAATGTATTTTATTCCGATTAAATGATTTACTGATAATTCTTTCATTTATATGTAGTTGTGTGTTTGTAGTTATGTTATTTTGTGATTAGATAAACGGCATCTTCTCCATCGTTTTCAAGCCATTTTACTAATACTTTTTCGTTGTTTATGGCATCTACTTGTCTTCCTCTATAATCAGGTTGAATAGGTAAATGACGACTAAATCTTCTGTCAATTAGCGTTAAAAGTTCTACTTCTGATGGTCTTCCAAAGGATTGAATTGCAGTTAAAGCGGCATTAATACTTCTTCCTGTATACAAAACATCGTCAATGAAGACTACTTTTTTATCTTCTACTAAAAAATCGATTTGGGTTTTGTTAGCTTCTAATGGTTTTTCGCCTCTTCTAAAATCATCGCGAAAGAAAGTAATATCTAAAAATCCCAATTGAATGTTGGAAACTTGATATTCTGATTCTAAAATTTGTTTGATTCTTTCGGCTAAAAATTTACCTCTTGGTTGTAAACCGATTAAGATAGTATTTGAGAAATCTAAATGATTTTCAATTAGTTGACAAGCTAATCGATGCAAGATAATGTGTACTTCTTTTGAAGTGAGCAAAATTTTTTGACTCATAGTGTGTTGTTTGTACAAATTTAGAATTTATATTTCTAATAGCAATTGTATTGTAAAAAAAATCCCGTTACTAAAATTAGCAACGGGATTCATATTAAGAATACATTTTCTTTCTTAATTCTTTGATTTTTTCATCTTCTAAATACTCATCAAATGTCATGTATCTGTCGATAGCTCCATTTGGTGTTAATTCTAAGATTCTGTTTCCTACGGTTTGCGCAAACTCGTGGTCATGCGTAGTAAACAATACCGAACCTTTGAAATTATTTAATGAATTATTAAAAGCGGTAATCGATTCTAAGTCTAAGTGATTCGTTGGTTCGTCTAACATTAATACGTTAGCTCTAATCATCATCATTCTTGATAACATACAACGTACTTTTTCTCCTCCAGATAAAACGTTACATTTTTTCAAAGCTTCTTCTCCTGAGAAAATCATTTTTCCTAAGAATCCACGAACATAAACTTCATCGCGCTCTTCTTCTGTTTTAGCCCATTGACGTAACCAATCTACTAAGTTTAAATCAACACCATCAAAAAACTCATGGTTATCAACTGGTAAATAGGATTGCGTAGTAGTAATTCCCCAATCAAATGTTCCAGCATCTGGAGTCATTTTGTTGTTTAAAATTTCATAAAAAGCCGTTGTTGCTCTCGAATCTTTTGAAAAAACTACAATTTTATCTCCTTTAGCCATGTTTAAATCTACATTTTTAAACAAGGTTTCTCCATCTACTGAAGCTGCTAAATTCTGAACATTTAAAATTTGATCACCTGCTTCTCTTTCGGTATCGAAAATAATAGCTGGATATCTTCTGCTTGAAGGCTTAATCTCGTCTAAATTTAATTTTTCAATCATTTTTTTACGAGAAGTAGCTTGTTTTGATTTTGCCACATTCGCACTAAAACGACGGATAAATTCTTCTAATTCAGCTTTTTTCTCTTCAGCTTTCTTATTTTGTTGTGCTTTTTGACGTGCTGCTAATTGTGAAGATTCGTACCAAAACGTATAATTTCCAGAATAATGTGTAATTTTTCCGAAATCGATATCCGAAACGTGTGTACAAACCGCATCTAAAAAGTGACGGTCATGCGAAACCACTAAAACCGTATTTTCATAATTCGCTAAGAAATTCTCTAACCAACCAATAGTTTCAAAATCCAAGTCGTTGGTAGGCTCATCCATAATTAACACATCTGGATTTCCAAATAAAGCTTGCGCTAATAAGACACGAACTTTTAGTTTTCCATCCAAATCAGCCATTAAAGTATAATGATGTTCCGCACCAATTTCTAAGTTAGATAACATGGTTGCAGCATCACTTTCTGCATTCCAACCGTTCATTTCATCAAACTGCAATTGCAATTCACCAATTCTGTTGGCGTTTTCATCGGTATAATCGGCATACAAAGCATCCATTTCTGTTTTGATAGCATGCAATACTTTATTTCCCATTAAAACTGTTTCTAAAACAGTGTGTTCGTCAAATAAGTTGTGATTTTGGTTTAAAACCGACATACGTTTTCCTGGCTCAAGAATTACTCTACCAGACGTTGGTTCCATTTCACCAGCAATAATTTTCATGAAGGTAGATTTCCCCGCACCATTGGCTCCAATGATTCCGTAGCAGTTACCTTGTGTGAACGTTGTATTTACTTCATCGAATAAAATTCGTTTCCCAAATTGAACCGATAAATTTGAAACTGTTAACATTTTTGTATTTTTTTATAAAACTGTTGCAAAAGTACTAAAAATAGTAGATTTTTGAACACTTTAATTTAGAATTAATATAGGTTTATTTTAACTGTACCTTAACAACAAGATTTGAATATAACTGATACATTTGTTCAGAAATTAATAATCAAATGCATGATTAAAAATTACATTAAATACTTTTTGCCCCTTTCTATCGTCCTTTTCTCTACTTTAACTTCTTGTAAAAGAACATTTAAGGAAGATGATTTTGTAGCTTATTTTGGTGGAGAAGTATTAAATCCTCAAGAAAAATATGTTTTGTTTTTAAAAGATGATGAAGTAATTGATACTATTTATCTAGACAAAAACAATCGCTTCATGCATAAATTTGATTCGTTAGCTCCTGGCTTGTACTCTTTTAAACATAATCCTGAATACCAATATGTGTATTTTGATAAGAATGACAGTTTAATGGTTCGAGTAAATACATTTGATTTTGATAACTCAGTCGTTTTTTGTGGTCGAGGCGATGAAAAGAATAATTTCTTAATGGAATTGTACCTTAAAAATGAAGCTGATAAAGACAAGATGTATGACAATTTTGATAAAGATGTTAAAAGTTTTATCAAAAATATAGATTCGAGTTTTGCTATTCGTAAATCTTTTTACTTAAAACGTAAGGCAGAAATTGGTTGGGATGAAAATTTTGATGTGTTAGCTAAGGCTTGCCTTAATTTTCATCACATTACAAAAAAAGAAATTTATCCCTACGCACACCAATTTAGAACTGGCGAAAATATCAGAACAAAATTGCCCTCTAATTATTACGAACATCGAAAAGAAGTAGATTTTGATAATACTCTTTTAACAAACTATTCGCCTTTTATTAAATACGTAAGTGTGATGTTGAATAACGTTTCCCTGCAAAAGGATCATTTAGATTTAAATGAGAATTCGTTAGAAAACAACATTGAGAAATTAAATATTACGGATACTTTAATTAAAAATCAAAAAGTTAAAAATGTGGTATTGAATAATGTAGCGATGATGTACTTGTTAGAAGATCAAAACATGTACAACAATCAGAAATTCATTGAGCGTTATTTACAATTAACTACTGACAAGGAAAACAAAAAAGAAATCACAGAGATTTACAATTCGGTTCAGAATTTAAAAGTGGGTAATCGTTTACCTAAAATTGAATTGGTAGATACGGTTTATAAGCCGATAGATATAAATAGTGTTATTAACAAACCAACCGTTTTATTCTTTTGGACGAGTCATGCTGAATCGCATTTTGTAGCATCTCACAGAAAAGTAATGGAATTACAGGCTAAATATCCAAATTACGAATTTATTGCCATTAATGTAAATGACAATGTTGCCAATTGGAAAAACGCCTTGAAAAAATACAATTTTGAAAGCATAAAAGAACTTCATGCTTCTGACTTTGAAGCTATCAGAAAACAATGGGTGATTACAAAGATTCACCGCATTATCATCTTAAATGCAGATGGCACTATCAAAAATGGTTTTGCTAATTTGTTTGATGTAAATTTTGAACAGAACTTAGAATAATAAAATACTAATTATAAAAAAAGCGTTCTAAATTAGAACGCTTTTTTGTTTTATATAGTTTAGAAAATTATTTATTTCCTTTTTCGTAATCTGCAATAAACTGAGCAATACCGATATCTGTTAATGGATGTTTTAATAATCCAGTAATTGATGATAATGGTCCAGTCATAACATCAGCACCAATTTTAGCACAGTTAATCACGTGCATGGTGTGACGAACAGAAGCTGCTAAAATTTGCGTTTCAAATCCGTAGTTATCATAAATTTGACGAATTTCATCGATTAAATTTAAACCATCTGTAGAAACATCATCTAATCTTCCTAAGAAAGGCGAACAATAAGTTGCTCCCGCTTTAGCAGCCAATAAAGCTTGTCCAGCAGAGAAGATTAATGTTACATTGGTTTTAATTCCTTTATCAGAGAAATATTTACATGCTTTTACACCTTCTTTAGTCATAGGTAATTTCACTACGATTTGTTCATGTAAGTCAGCTAACTCCTCACCTTCTCTAATCATACCTTCTAAATCCATTGCATTTACTTCTGCACTTACATCACCGTCAACAATGTTGCAAATGTCTACGTAATGTTTTAGGATATTGTTTTTTCCTGTAATGCCTTCTTTAGCCATTAACGATGGGTTTGTAGTAACACCATCTAAAATTCCTAATTCTTGTGCTTCTTTAATTTGCTCTAAATTAGCTGTGTCAATAAAAAATTTCATCTTTTTTAAATTTTAAAGTATTGTGTGTTGTTTTGAATTGCAAAAGTAAGAAATCAAAATGCATTTGCAATGACAATTTCAAAAATCAATTTCAAATACAAAATAATAAAGTTAAACAATTGATATTGAAATTGATATTGAATTTTGAAATTACTAAAGCTTATAATGATTCATCAACATTCTCTCATACACCGTATCAGGCAAAATACGTTTTAAAACAATAGAAAACTTTTGCATAAAAGCCCCAACTTTATAATGTACTTTTGGTTTATCGGTTTTAATGATAGCAAAAATTGCTTCTGCCATTTCGTTTGGATTACTGCCGCTATCAACGTGCGAATCCATTTCTTTTAAGGTGTTTCCGTAAGGAACTTCATAAGCTGAACCTTTCACCACTGGCGCATGATAACGACCTGCTGCTATGTTGGTTGCGAAATCACCTGGAGCGACATTAGTAATTTGGATTCCGAAGGATTTAACCTCCATTCGTAGGGCTTCGGTGATTAATTCTAAAGCGCCTTTTGAAGCGGAATAAATTCCACGATAAGGCAATCCCATATAACCCGCAATCGAAGTAATATTAATAATTAAACCCGATTTTTGCTCACGCATTTGTGGTAAAACCGCTTTCATCACTTCAATTGGACCAAATAAATTCGTTTCAAAATTATTTCGGATTTCTTCCGTTGGAATTTCTTCGATTGGTCCCGTAATTCCAACTCCAGCATTGTTAATTACAATATCCAATCGTCCTGATTTTTGAATCACTTCGGCTACACAATTGACAATACTTTGCTTATCGCGAACATCTAAAGCTACTAATGGAAATATCGAATTTGTGATTTTTTCAGGATTTCGGCTTGTGCCATATACTACAAAACCTTTTTGATGTAAAAACTCACCAATTGACTTTCCAATTCCTGATGAACCACCTGTAATTAATACTACTTTACTCATTTTAGTGTGAATTATATTGCGAAAATACGGCTTTAAATTATTTCAAGGAAATTCCTAACCCAACTTTCTCCGAAAGCAACACTTTCCCTTTTTCAATCGTGCTTCCAAAAGCGATGTCGTTAGCAATTAAATTCGCGCCATCTAAATCTACATAATCCACTAACGGAACCAAAACCGCTCCGGCTGAAATTCCAACGGTAGATTCGGTCATGCAGCCTATCATGATTTTGAAATCGTTGGCTCGTGCTTCTTTAATTAATTGTAAAGCTGGAGTCAACCCTCCCGTTTTGACTAATTTGATGTTGATGGTTTTATAATGCGATTTTAAATCGAAAAGTTTTGTTTGTTCTTGGCAATCTTCATCGGCCATCCAATTCGCAAATTTTGAATCATTTAAATGGGAATAATTTGAAATACCAGTTTTCATGGGTTGTTCAATATAAGTGAATTGAGCTGATAACGGATTTTCTTCCAATTGCTGACATTCGGAAATAGAAAAACTTCCGTTAGCATCTAAAGCGATTTCTTTTTCGCAATTCAGTAATAAATCCAATGCTTTTTCATCGTAATGATTCCATTTTACTTTGAATTTATTCCAATCGGATTTTGCGATTTTTTGCAATTGCTCTTCTATTGGAGCGACACTTATGGTGATAGAAGATTCGGGTAATTGTTGTATTTCAATCGAATTCAATTCTAAGAAACTCTTGTTTTCTAACTTCCCGAATAAATCCCAATACGCACAATCTAAAGCCGATCGCAAAAATGAATGCAATTGTAAACTTTCTAAAAAAGCATAAAATTCAGAAGGATGCTTTAGGGATTGTTTTTCAATTTGAGCTTGAATTTCGGCTAATTTCTGAGTGAAATCACTCAAGTTAATTCCGTAGTAATCAATCGCTGTACATTCACCATAACCTGTTTTTCCGTTTTTGGAAAGTGAAACAATTAAGGCTTCTCTGAACGAGTAACTTCCATAACTAATTGAAAACGTTTCTTTTAGTTGTAAGCGAACAATTTGCCAAGTGATTTGCATAGGAATTAGAATTGGTGTAAAAATAAAAAATCTCCACAAAGGGAGATAACAATTCAAAAGAAATAAAAAATGGCAAGCGACCTACATCGCACCGCTACAACCACATACCTTTGCTGTGTTCCCACCCTGGAGGAGTCTGCAGGAGCTGGTCGTGTAGGACTTGCCGGTGCAAATATACAACCTTTTTATATTTTTGCAAGGCAATTGTGAGTATAAAAAATCATTGTATATTTACGTAATTAAATATTTCAACCATGTTAAAAGTTAAGCTATTCGCTTTCATTGTTTTAGGCGTAATTTCTACGTCATGTAAAGAAGATGAAAATGCATTAAAAAATTTATTTTCTATTGAAAATCCTACAATAAAACCGATTCTTAAGCTTGAAGAAAGCATCGATTTGGTCTTACAAAACAAAGAAAACAAAACCATTGATTCTGTCGTTTACTACATAAACGAAGTTAAAATTGGTTCGGTAAAAGGAAATGAGAAATTCCCTTTTGCCTTGAGCAATCAAAAATTGGGTAACCAAACTATTAAAGCCTTAGTTTATTTTGAAGGACAAAATATTGATATCACTTCTGGATTTTCAATTTACGCGAGTGCAGAACCAAAGATTTTGAATTATAAAATCGTGAATTCCTATCCTCACGATATTAATGCTTACACGCAAGGTTTTGAATTTTATAATGGTGTTTTATTCGAAGGTACGGGACAGCGCGGAGAATCAACTTTGCGAAAAACGGATTATAAAACGGGTAACGTTATCGAACAAATTAAGTTAGAAGATAAGTATTTCGGCGAAGGAATTACAGTTTTAAAAGACAAAATCTATCAACTAACATGGCAAGAAAAAACAGGTTTCGTTTATGATGCGAAAACTTTTAAATTAGAAAAAACGTTTTCATTTGAAACCGAAGGATGGGGAATTACCAATGACGGAGAAAAATTATACATGAGTGACGGAACTGAAAAAATCTACATTTTAAACCCAGAAACCTTGAAAGTGGAAGATTATATTAATGTTTACACGAATGGTGCTAAAATAGAAGCTGTTAATGAATTGGAATGGGTTAATGGAAAAATATGGGCTAACATTTACCAAAAAGATGCTATTGCTGTAATTAATCCAAAAACAGGAGCAGTAGAAAATGTGATTAATTGTCATGATTTAAGAAGCAAAGTAACTCAACATCAAGAATTAGATGCGTTCAATGGAATTGCATTTAACCCAGCTACTAAAACATATTTTGTTACGGGTAAAAATTGGGATAAAACTTTTGAGATTACAGTTGATTAATCTGATTTAAAAAAACATAAAAAAAAGCCTCATTTCTGAGGCTTTTTTACTTTTAGATTTTACTCGTAATAATATC